>CAYUGY010000009.1:8092-21333 GCA_964444515.1 uncultured Candidatus Saccharibacteria bacterium
AATGTTGACCCGCTTCGTGATATCGGAGTGATCAATCTTGAGCTTATTTTGGCTGACTTTGAAACAGTTACCAAGCGGATTAACAATCTACAAAAAGACACAAAGAAAGGCGATAAAGAAGCATTGTTTGAAGAAGCGCTTTTGAAACGTGTCGAAAAAGTATTGGAAGAAGGAAAATTGGCAAACAGTATTTCATATACTGAAGAAGAATTGAAAAAAGTAAAAATGTTGAACTTGCTTACGAGTAAGCCAATGATTTACGGACTCAACAAAAAAGCTGGAGTCAAAAACCTTGATGAAGAAAAACCTGAATACTTCAAAGAGTTGACTGAACAAATTTTGAAAGATGGTTCACAATTTATTTTGATTGATGCAAAAATTGAAGATGAATTGAAAGATTTTGAAGGCGAAGAAAAAGATATGTTCCGCAAAGAAATGGGTGGTGAACATGATGGTATCAATGATTTGATTGGTGGCTGTTATACATTACTCGGACTTGAAACCTATTTCACTACTGGTGTCGAAGAAACTCGTGCATGGACAATCAAAAAGGGAAGTACTGCTCCTGTTGCTGGAATGGCGATTCATACTGATTTTAAAGACAAATTCATTCGCGCAGAAGTCGTATTTTGGAAAGATTTGCTTGAATCAGGCTCTATGGGAGAAGCTCGTTCGAAAGGATTGGTGAGAACTGAAGGGAAGGAATATATTGTCAAAGATGGTGACGTAATAGAGTTTAAGATCTAAAATCACTTCACCTGCTTCGTCGTTACGAAATTTTTATTAGTCAACGTACAGGTTGTACGTCTCCTTCAAAAAAATTCTAGACTCCTCGCATTTAAAGCAATTTTAGACTTAAGTTAATTCAAAATATAAAATATGATTGAATTTTCAAACAAAAAAGAAATAGATATAAATATAGATTACAAACAACATTTAAATAATGACTATTTCAAAAAACTTCGTGAACAAAATCCTTTTGTATTTGATAAAGAAAATACACTAGAAAAAGTTCTGATTATTTGTGGATATGCTCACAAGCTTTTTAATCACAATGGAGATAATGTTCCTGAGAAAAATGATCCTATTTTTATTATTGAAGAAGCAATAAAAGGTAAAAACTTTAGATGTGTTGAATACAGCAGTGTTGCTAATGCTTTACTGCTTTCATACGGCATCGTTTCTAGAATTGTGTCACTAAGAACAAAAGATGTAGAAACTAGAGAGTACGGAGCAGGTCATGTGGTCATTGAGTTTTGGTATACAGAAAAGCAAAAATGGGTTTTGGTTGAAGTCCAAGAAGGAATCGTACCAAAAAATGAAGAAGGTCATGAGTTGTCTTCCGTAGAATTTCTTTTTGAAATTCAAAATAAAAAGCCGACAACATTTATTCCTGTGATAGATTCAAGTATGTCAGAACAAGATTTTATTGAATATAAAAAATGGATTTTCCAATATCTATTCTACTTTTTTATCAAAACAAAAGCAGAAGATTTTTCAGGGAATTATGATGCGAATGATAAAAATAATTTTCTAACATTGACCCCGATCGATTCTACAACTCCAAAAGTATTTCAGAAAAAGATTCCAATCTATTCTCTAGAGACACATAGTGTTGTAGATTTTTATCCTATTGTAAAATAAAATCCCCGCAAAACGGGGATTTTTTTATTCAGATTTCTTTACTGGTTTTTTCTTGGCAGTTTGTTCTTTGAGGACAGCGATTTCTCGTAATAGTTCTTCGAGCTTCACTTCCATTTTTGCCATAATCATCGCATCGCGAGCTTTGCCTTCTTCGTCATCTTCATCCATCTCCTCTCCGATGTCTTCAACTTCTTCACCAAGCTCTTTGACGTCTTCTTGGATGTCTTCGATATCATCACTAATCTCTTCCACTTCACCTTGAATTTCTTCGACATCTTTTTGAATTTCTCCGATATCTTCTTCGATGTGTTCGATATCTTCTCCGATTTCTTCCACTCCTTCTTGAATGTCTTCCAAATCTTTACGAACTGCCACCAAACGTCTGTTTGAGCGATTGACCGACATCTGAATAAAGATAGAGAGATAAATTGCTTCAAGCGAGACAATAGTGGTGAGGGTGAGTAACACCTTGTCAGTCGGAGCACCGAGGAGAATCAATGCGAAACAGAGAGTAAAAATAATTGTATGAAAGACAATAGAAGAAACAGAGCCAATCCAACGTGTTGCACGAATCGCAAGAATTTCAATTCGTTGTCCACTTTTTGTATTGTACTCCATTGGTTTTTGCATATATTCATTGTACTAGACATATACAAAAAATAATATGTTTAAAACAACCAAAATTTGTTATGATGTATTCATGAATAATACAAACACTTCAAATAAATTCGTTCGTGTCGCGCTCGTCGTCGGTCTCGTCATCGTTATCAATCTCTTTTTGAACTATACATTGTCAGTAGTTTACAAAGAGCCGGTCTATGCAAACTATTTTGCACAACCACAAGTAGTTGAATCTTATACAACAAAGGAAGGCTGTCTATCTGTTGGTGGGCAATGGAGTGAAAATAGTAACTACGATACTGAATTGAAAACTGCTCCAAGAAAACAAGAAGTAAGTAAAGGATATTGTGATCCAAACTACACCAAACAAAAAGACTATGACGAAAAGCGCAAAGCATATGAATTGAATGTATTCATTACACTAATCGTCGCTGGAATCGCTCTAACTATTTTGGGAATTGTTCGTCGTCATCCAATACTCTCACCAGCGTTTACTTGGGCAGGGGTACTCTCTTATATTATCGCCTCAATGCGATACTGGGGGACTGCTACAAGTATTTTACGAGTTGTTATTCTGGGAATTGCACTGATTGCGCTCATCTATGTAGCGATTAAGAGATTTACAGAATAAGTAAGTACTAAGTAGTTAGTAGAAAGTAGAAAATCAGAAAAAGGACGAAAAACAGAGTTTTTCGCCCTTTTTCTATGGTTTGTAAGAAAACACCCTTTCAGGCGTCTCATATTGGGTAGATACATAACATTTCTACGGAACGAATGATTACTTTTGTGGAAACTTGCGCAAGTCGGGTAGACGAGCAGAGCAATTTTTCATCAGAAAAATATGCGTGTTCTACAAAAGTAATCATGAGTGTAGACTTGACAATATGATATATATTGTGCTATAATATAACAGTAGTAAAGTTCTTAGATATGTTTGGTGATCAAAGGGTGTACGAGATATTTCTTTTGATCACCACATAATATCTAAAAAAATGAATACTAAAGTTTTCAAAATCATCGGAGTAATCCTTGTTATCGCATTAATCGCGACCATCTTTTTTCCAGTTTATAAATCAGGTTTAACATCTGATGATATTCAAAAAGTAGTTGGACTCGCAGTTTTTCTTGCAATGTTCGGAGTATTAAGTATTTACATCGGATTCTTCATGAAAGAAGAATTTGTTCATGAAAATGAAAATATTTTAATCGAAGAAGAAATTGCTTATCAAGAAGCTTAAAAAACATCCGGACATCGGTCCAGCCCTCAGAATTTTCTGAGGGTTTTCTAATGGGGAATAGCTACTATTGACATACTACTATATATTATGATATAGTGTTGTTGTAATAAAGTTCCTTAAGTTGATTTATTAAAGTGACTCAAGTGGGCGAAAGTCAAAAACAATTAACGTCTTTTTGAGCCACTTTAATAAATGTATAAAATGAATAATCAAAAAATCTACAGAATCGTCGGATTCACCTTTATGTTTCTTTTTGCTATATGCATGATTTCCTTTAGTGCGAGTTATGCAACGCAAGTTCAGAAAAATAACACATTAGTCATTGGAGTTATTTTTGGATTAGTTGGAATGCTTTTCTTTTACTTTGGCCACAAAGATTCAATCTATTTTGGGGCAGAATATCACTCAGATTTTCAAGAATTTTGTAAAGCAAATGGCAAAAAACCTCAATTCAAGATTATCATATTAGATGAAAAAGAAAGGTTTAGAAAAAGTATTGGTTTGTATCAGGCTGTGTTTCTGAGTCCTGACACAATCTCTTTAGATATCGTCGGTGGAGGAAGTACAAAAAAAGAAGCCATTCTTGATGCTTTGAAAAAGTACTTGGAACTTAGTGATACCGTGAAAAAAAATTTAACGAAAAAGCTGGTCTCTGACGACCCCATTGTGTAGGAAAGTTTGTCTCAGGTTTGAACCCTCGATTATATCGGGGGTTTTCTAATGGGTAATTAGTGCTATTTATAAAATCTGATATAGTACAATCCAGTAAAAGCTCTTCGATCGCTCGTGTATTAAAGTGGTTCAAGTAGATATTTTTTTGTCTTTTTGAACCACTTTAATAAAATAAATTATGAATATAGTAAGCACTTTGTCCTGTCCTCCGGGACGAGAATCTAAAGATTGTAAAAAAATCTTAAGAGAAGCAGGGGTTGAATTCGTTCCAATCCAAAAAGAAGATGGAGACGTTAGGTTTTATTTTCAAGATGAGATAACTCCTCCTTACAATGGGTTCAAACAGATTCAACAATTTGTTACCAATTTTCTTCAACGAGCAAGTTGAGTGTATTGGGGTCGGAATTACAAAATTCCGACTTTTTTGTTATACTATTTTCACAAATATGAATCCATACAATCACAAAAATATAGAGCAAAAGTGGCAAAAGGACTGGGAAGAAAAGGGAATTTATAAAACCAGTGATGATTTGCATTTGCCGAAAAAATACATTCTCGACATGTTCCCGTATCCATCTGGTGAAGGGCTTCATGTGGGGCATCCTCGTGGATATATCGCAACCGATATTTATAGTCGAATGAAAAGAATGGAAGGTTTCAATGTGCTTCATCCAATGGGATGGGATGCTTTTGGATTGCCGGCAGAAAACTTTGCGATCAAGAACAAAGTACATCCACGTGTGGCGGTTGAAAAAAATGTTGCTCGTTTCAAAGAGCAATTGGCAATCATCGGACTTGATCATGATTGGTCTCGAGAAATCAACACAACTGATCCAGCTTTTTATAAATGGACACAATGGATCTTTTTGCAAATGTTCAAAAAAGGTTTGGCATATGAATCATATGAACCAATCAACTGGTGTCCGTCATGTCAGACAGGTTTGGCAAATGAGGACGTAGAAGCAGACGGAACATGTGAACGTTGTGGAACTGTTGTTGAAAAAAAACCGATGCGCCAATGGGTACTAAAGATTACTGATTACGCAGATCGTTTGCTCGCTGATCTAGATCAATTGCCAAAGTGGCCAGTTGGAGTAAAAGAAGCACAGCGCAACTGGATTGGCCGGAGTGAAGGATCGGAAATCGAGTTCAAAACAACAATCAATAGAAATATAAAAATATTCACGACGCGCGCGGATACGCTTTTTGGTGTCACTTACGTTGTCCTGTCGCCGGAACATCAAGATATCGGAGAGTTCATTGTCCAAGCAAAAAATATGGTTGAAGTATCTGAATATGTCAGACAAGCAAAAGAACGATTACTCAATGATCCGTTCAATTCACGCAAAGAAAAAACTGGAATCAAGCTCGAAGGTATACAAGCAATTAATCCAGTAAATGGTGAAGAAGTTCCTGTGTGGATTGCAGATTATGTCCTCGCAGGATATGGAACTGGCGCAGTGATGGCGGTACCAGCACACGATGAACGGGATTGGGAATTTGCAAAGAAATATGAACTTCCGATAAAAAAAGTTAACGACGGTATTGCGATAGAGGTGCTGGGTGACCCTAAGGAACAACCTAGGTTAATTGTATTAACGGATGAGATTTTTATTCAAAAAAACAAAGTTGGGTCATACTCAGCTAGAAAAAATAACGATAAATGGATACATTCTTTTGTTTTTAAAAATAACGATAGTAAAGTAGAGTTTTTTGAATTAATCAGACGAATGGAATTTAAATATCAAGAAGCTCCATATATCGAGCAATTTGAAGATGTTGTTTTAATTAACTCTGGAGAGTATTCCGAATTAAAAATAGAAAAAGCTAAATGGGAAATTACTGAAGCAGTTGGTGGTAAAATGGTTACCACTTACAAAATCAAAGACTGGGTATTTTCACGTCAACGCTATTGGGGTGAGCCGATGCCGATTATTCATTGTGAAAAATGCGGTGCCGTAGGAGTGCCTGAAGAGCAGCTTCCAGTTTTACTTCCGGAAGTAGATTCATATGAACCAACCGGAACCGGAGAAAGTCCGCTCGCTAATATTGCCGAATGGGTCAATACGGTTTGTCCTACTTGTGGCAGTCCAGCAAAACGAGAAACAAATACCATGCCACAATGGGCAGGTTCTTCTTGGTACTATTTGAGATATATTGATCCGACAAATAATACTGCGCTAGTAGACAAAGAAAAAGAAAAAACATTTATGCCGGTTGATGTGTATGTTGGAGGTGATCATGCAACACGTCACTTGATTTATGCACGTTTTTGGCACAAGTTTTTGTTTGATATCGGTGCAGTTAGTACTGAAGAACCATTTCCTCGACTAGAATTCCTTGGCTTTATTTTGGCTGAAGATGGGCGCAAAATGTCAAAACGTTGGAAAAACGTGATTAATCCTGATGATGTAATCAATACATTCGGTGCGGATGCATTCCGTTTATATGAAATGTTCATTGGTCCATTTGAAAATACCGTACGATTCAATAATGATGGAATGGTAGGTACGTATCGTTTCTTGGAACGCGTCTGGAGATTGAAAGAAAGAATTTCTGACGGAGCAATATCTGCTGATAAAATCATTCATAAGACAATTAAAAAGGTTTCTGATGATATTGAAAACTTCAAATTCAATACAGCTGTGTCATCAATGATGATTTGTTTGAATGAACTTGAAACACAAGAAAAAATTTCTTCGACTGACTACAAATTCTTTTTACAACTCCTTTCTCCATTTGCTCCGCATATGACTGAAGAACTGTGGCACGAACTTGGTGATTCTTCGACAGGCTCAGAACAAGCACTTCAATCAATTCATCTTTCAGTTTGGCCGAAATATGACGAATCACTCACACAAGATGATGAGATTACGGTTGTTGTTCAGATAAATGGCAAAGTCCGTGCAGAATTGCTTGTACCAGTTGATATTGAAGAAGCTGAGGTCATCAAGCTCGCAACAACTAATGAAAAAATCTTGCCATGGATAGACGGTAAGGAAATCAAAAAAACAATCTACGTAAAAGGAAAATTGGTTAGTATTGTTTTGTAATCCACTCCGAAAGCGCTCATTTGTTGGTATAATCTAATCTATAACGCATTATTAATTTACCAATAACTATGAACCCATCAAAACATTTTATTAAAATAGAAAAGATAGCCAAGTTTCTTTTCTTGGGAGTAACTGTTGTATTACCCTTTCTCTTTTTACCAAAAGTACCGGTAAGTATTGAGACAATAAAAGGAACAGTCTTTTCATTTGTCGTACTTGCTTCTTTTGTTTGCTGGTTGCTGGCTCGGTTGATTGATGCAAATATTGCGATACCTAAAACTCCTATCATCAAAAATATGGGGTGGTTTGTTCTCTCTTTTACGTTGTCTGCGTTGGTTTCTCCTGTTGTTCACAAATCATTTTGGGGGAATGGTTTTGAATTTGGTACCGCTTTTAGTGTGATCATACTGGCTATCTATGGATTTTTGGCAATTCAATATCTCCAAGAAATAACATTGGTCAAAAAACTCTACAAACGATTACTCGTTTCTTTTGTTATTACAACAATCCTTTCTTTTGTTGGTTTCTTTTTTGCTAATACTAAGGTAAGTGAAATAATCGGTGCTTCTGCTAATACAAGTTTTGTTGGATCTTGGAATGACTTTGCAATTTTCTCTGGTGGTATCGGAATGATTGTACTCTTGGCGCTCTACACAACACAGATTTCTAAATTCAAAAAAATCACACTCAATGCGTTATTGGTGTTGATAGTAGCTGTTTTGGCTTTGATTAACTTTACTACTATTTGGTTGATTCTCGGTGTTTTTGCTCTCCTTGTTTTTGTATATATTTTGACTTTTTCTCCTGCGGACGAGACAGGGGATACTCAAAGAAAAATACCGATGGCGCCGTTTTGTGTGATCATTGTTTGTCTCCTGTTCTTGCTTGGAAATAACCTTGTCAGTGGTTTTATTGCAAAACAAACAGGATTCACTAGTGTTGATATAAAGCCATCACTTTCTGCTACAGCTACAGTGTTTGGAAAAACAGTCACAACAGGTACTGTTCACGCTATTTTTGGTTTTGGCCCAAATAGATTCTCAAGTGCTTGGGCGTTGTATCACCCAGCATCAATCAATCAAACAGACTTCTGGAACACTCCATTTAGTAGTGGCTACGGATTTCTTCCGAGCTTGGCGGTTACTGGCGGTATTTTGGGATTGATAACAATTATCCTTTTTGTCGTAGTGTTTGTGCTGACAGGTGTTCGTCTTGTCTTTAGAAATTTGAGAGAAAAAGATTTCAATTTCTGGGTTACTAGTTCATTTCTTGGGGCACTATACTTGTGGTTTTGTTGTTTGATTTATTCTCCATCACTTTCAATCATGATGTTAACGTTCTTGTTTACCGCTTTGTTTGTGGCAACACTACGAGAACAACAATTGATCGGTGAAAAGAATATTACTTATTTGGATGATCCACGAAAAAGTTTCTTTGGTATCAGTCTTATTGTTGTACTGTTGGTTACATCTCTTTCAGGAATGTATTTGGTTGCAGAAAAATATATTTCTATCTATTCATTCGGTAAGGGGGTGACTTCAGCTACACCAGTTACAACAGAAAAATATTTATTGCGTGCGGCTTCTTTAGATTCAAAAAATGAATTATTTTACAAAACACTCTCTTCATTTTATTTGAATCAATTCAATACAGCTGTTTCGTCTCAAAATCCTGATACAAAAGCCGTTCAGCAGTCATATGAATTGGCAAGATCATATGCAGATACTGCGATCAATGTTGCTGATATTACTTCACCTCAGAACTGGAGAGCTTTGGGTGATATCTATGTGATTGGATTGAAACTAAAAAATACCGAAGCGTATGATTATGCAGTCAAAGCATATGAAATAGCAAAACAACGTGACCCTAAAAATCCAATCAGTGAATTGTCTTTTGCTCAACTAGAATACACAAATCAAAACTACACAAAGGCGATTGAGTATATCAATAATGCATTACTCTTGAAAAATAATTATGTCGATGCGTATGTTTTGCTTGCTCGAATTAACCATGTGCAAAGTAAAGATGATGAAGCGATAAAGAGCCTAGATGCAATCGCTTATTATTACCCGGCAAATGCTATTGCATTGCGCGTTGCTGGTTCAGTTGCACTTGATCTTGGATTGAATGCTCGAGCGGTAACATATCTACAAAATTCTTTTGTGTACGATAATACTTCTTTGGAAACAGCTGGTTTGTTGGTACGAGCATACAGAAAGACTGGTAACAGTGATAATGCAAACAAACTTCTTGAATCACTAAGAGCTGCATTTATTGGTAACGAAGAAATGGAAAAAGCGATTGATGTACTTGATTTGGGCACCAAACAAACACCTGCTCCTGTTGTTGATCAATCTAAAAAAGCAAAAACAACTAAAAAATAATTATCTAATATGTTGATATGGTTGATCGAATTCTGAAAATAGTCCACAAAGAGTTTAGTAATATTCACAATGCTGCTTTTCTGCTCGGTATTTCAGCGTTACTTTCTCAGCTGCTTGGATTAGTGCGTGACCGGTCTTTTGCTTCGATAGTTGGACCATCGCAATCGCTCGATATTTATTATGCGTCGTTTCGAATACCTGATTTGATGTTCAATAGTGTTTCGACATTGGTTTCAGTGACTGTACTGCTTCCATTCTTGGTAAAAATTCTCCAAGAAAAAGGTAATGATGGGGTACGAAATTTCTTATCTCAAATGTTCACGATATTTATTTATGGAATGATTATTCTTTCGGGAATATTATTTCTTCTGATGCCGTATTTGGTTGGATATATTGTGCCTGGTTTTACTATGGAAATGCAACATACACTCGTGAATGTTAGTCGACTGATGTTACTCTCACCAATCTTACTTGGTCTTTCGAATTTATTTGGATCAATCACTCAAATGCAACACAAATTTTTCGTGTACGCATTGTCTCCGATTTTTTATAACCTAGGAATAATCATCGGAATTTATTTCTTGTGGCCATTGTGTGGTATTTATGGATTAGCTATCGGTGTGTTGCTTGGAGCATTCTTGCACATGGCGATTAATTTGCCAGTACTTGCTCATTCAAAAAATACTCCAACACTTGTTGCGAGTTCAAAAATCGAATGGAAAAATGTCGGGAATGTATTCCTTCTTTCGCTTCCACGAACACTTGCATTGTCGCTCAATAGTTTTGCATTGTTGGTACTGACTGCACTCGCATCAAAGCTCGATACTGGTTCAATCTCACTGTTTAATTTGTCGTTTAATTTGCAATCAGTGCCGATTGCTATTATCGGTCTATCATATGGAGTGGCTGCTTTTCCGGTGTTGTCCAAAGCGTTTTCTGAAGGCAATATGGAATTGTATAAAGACACTATTATTAGTACAGCGAAACAAATCCTTTTCTTTTCATTACCGGTGATTTCTTTGTTTGTGATTTTACGTGCACATATTGTGCGAGTGATATTGGGCACAGGTTCATTTAACTGGGATCACACACGATTGACTGCTGCATCACTTGCGCTCTTCACCATTGCTATCATCGGGCAATGCTTCATTATTTTGTTTGTCCGTGCGTATTATGCTGCTGGTAAAACTCGCAGACCGTTGGTGGTCAATTTGATTTTCACTGGAAGTGAAATTATGTTTGCGTATCTTTTTATTCATCTATTCAAAAACTCTCCAGCATTTGCGCATACGATTGAATCATTGCTTCGAGTGCAGGGTGTACACGGAACGGTATTGTTGATGCTGTCACTTGGATATGCGGTTGGCACCTTGTTGAACGGCGTTGCATTGTGGCTCTTGTTTAGAAATGATTTTATGAAGGGTGAACCAAGTGTGTTATGGAAACCGTTTTTCAAAAATCTCGGCGCATCTATTATCATGAGTTTTGTTATGTATAAACTACTACAAATTCTTTCTCCGCACATCGAACGTTCAACTGGTATGGGAATATTTATTCAAGGATTCATTGCGGGTATCGGCGGACTGATTGTCTGGGGAATGATCCATTCATTGTTTAAGACAGAAGAATTTTTGTCAGTTACTCGTTCGATTTCGAAGAAATTCTGGAAACAGGAGGTTGTTGCCGAGGAACAGTAAGAATATATTTTATTGACATAGTCTCTACTGATATTGTATATTGTTTTTGGTATTATGTAGAAAATAAAAAATGAATAAAAACTCGCTACAGTTTGTTCTTACTCAAAAAGGTCACTCCGGAATTATTGAAGGAAATTGTTTCGTCCATCATGATAAGAATTTTTCTTCTCCGTCAGATTATTTTACTAAAGGAAATGTTGGTCCCGTAGAAATAACTTTTTCTTGTGGTGCTGTGCCTCTGGGAAAGTATACTTTTCGCTCTTTTGATTTTAGTAAATTGGATCAAGGTCTTGTCGGGGGATTTTTACAGATTCCTGGTGGTCATAATATTGATGTTACTATTGAGCTTGATGTTAATCGAATCGCTCCTATATGTAGATTTCAGGCATTATATTCTTATAATGAGAGAGAAGATTTTTAATTCTATGAAGCCTCCCATTTGTTTGAGGGGGCTTTTTTCGTGCAAAAATGGCTTATTTTTGCTAGTATAGGCACATAAATGGAACTCAAACATATTCGAAACTTCAGTATTATTGCCCACATTGATCACGGGAAGTCTACCTTGGCTGACCGACTTTTGGAGGTGACAAACACCATTGAAAAAAGAAAGATGAAAGATCAAGTCTTGGACTCGATGGAACTTGAACGTGAACGTGGTATCACCATCAAAATGCAACCAGTTCGAATGGAGTACAAATACGAAGGCGTACAATATCAGATGAACTTGATTGATACACCTGGTCACATCGACTTCTCATACGAAGTTTCTCGTGCACTCAAGGCGGTTGAAGGTTCAATTCTACTTGTTGATGCAACACAAGGTGTGCAAGCGCAAACTTTGACGACATTACAAATGGCACGCGAATCTGGGCTCGTAATTATTCCAGTGCTTTCAAAAATCGATTCACCACTTGCTCGCGTGGACGATATCAAATTGGAAGTTGCCAAATTACTCGATTGCGACGTCGACAGTATTCTAACTGTCTCAGGAAAAACAGGCGAAGGAGTACCTGAGTTATTGGCAGAAGTTATCAAACGTATTCCCGCACCACAAACACAAGAAGTCGACAAAGATGTTTTCAGAGGACTTGTCTTTGATTTCAAATATGATAATCACAAGGGAGTAATCGTGTTCGTGCGTGTGCTCGATGGTAGTGTGAAGAAAAATGAACAGCTACTTTTTGCAATTGCAGAAGAGAAATTTATCGCACTTGAAGTCGGTGCATTTATGCCTGTTGAGGTGGCAACAGAAGAAATTTCAGCTGGTCAAATCGGTTATATTGTAACTGGTATCAAGAAACCAGGTATTGCGTCTGTCGGAGATACAATCGTGTCTGCCAAGAAACCATTGCCGGCAATTCCTGGATATATGCAACCTCGTCCAGTGGTTTGGGCTTCGATCTATCCAGAGGCACAAGATGACTTTAATGAGCTCAAAATGGCCCTAGGACGCCTCCGATTGTCGGACTCTGCGTTCTCATATGAAGAAGAAGCATCAGGGCTTCTGGGGCGTGGTTTCCGTGTTGGTTTCCTTGGAATGCTCCATTTGGAAATCATTACAGAACGGCTCCATCGTGAATTTAATCTGGAATTAGTGGTAACTTCACCGTCTATTACCTACGAAGTAAAGATGCGTAACGGCGAACAAGTAACCGTCTATTCACCACACCTTTTCCCAGATGATGGAGTAATCGCAGAAGTCATGGAACCATGGGTTACTGTGTCTATTATTACGCCGATGGATTATGTTTCAAACTTGATGCCATTTTTCTATGAACATGAAGCTGAAGTAATGGGAGTTGAAAACTTCGGTGATAATCGTTCGCAGATTTTGCTCGATATGCCACTACGTGAATTGATGCGAAACTTTTTTGATGATTTGAAAAGCAACACTTCAGGATATGCTTCAGTCTCGTATGAAATCGGTGATTT
>CAYUGY010000009.1:21343-23128 GCA_964444515.1 uncultured Candidatus Saccharibacteria bacterium
GTAACACGACTAGATATTTTGGTTGCAGATGAAATCGTGCCAGCATTTACGAAAGTTATTTCAAAACGACAAGTAGAAGAAGAAGCCGAAAAGACCGTAGAAAAATTGCACAAAGTATTACCGAGACAAATGTTTGCAATGAAGATTCAAGGATATGGAAATGGCAGAATTATTTCATCGAGAACAGTTCAAGCCTTTATGAAAGACGTGACCCAACATATGTACGGTGGTGATATTACCCGAAAAATGAAGCTCCGTGAGAAACAGAAAAAAGGAAAGAAGAAAATGAAAGAACGCGGAAAGGTAAATATTCCACAAGAAGTATTTATCAAAATGATGCGGAGTGGGGAATAATAAAAAAGAGGCGAAACCGTAGGTTTCGCCTCTTTTTTTATTTATCTAACTAATGACGGAATGTACAACAAAATCATACTGATAACCACCAATAGGCAGATTACCTTCCAAATCATTGCAATTCTCTTTTTGTGCTTAGGATTCCAAAACATATACGATATAATATACCTCTATGGACGAAAGAATGCAACAACATAAAAAACCAGCACAATCATTTTTCTTGAAAACACCAGTGCTTGTTTTTTGTATTGTTATTACTATTTTTTTACTTTTGTCAGTAATCGATGTGTTAGGAAAAATGTCACTAGCTGTTTCCAATAAACGTGCGTCCGAAGCTGAGTATGCTGAACTTCAAAAACATGAAGCTGGGCTTCGAAAAACACTCGGAGAACTGAATACTGATAGAGGCATAGAGACCGTTATTCGTGAACATTATCCAGTGGCCAAGGAAGGGGAGAAAGTGATTATGATTGTTGATGAGCCGTTACCTGTACCTATAACAGAAAAAGACAATGCATTTGTCGGTTTTCTGAAAAAGGTTTTTGGAAAGAAAAAATAACCGTTTTGTTGAAAAATGAGAAAGTGATATAATAGTCCTAATAAGATAATTTTTTACACATTATGAAAAACATCACCATTTACAGTACCCCAAGTTGTCATTTTTGCCACCTCGCAAAAGATTTTTTGAACGAACACCATATTCCATTTACTGATATTGATGTTGCTGCTGATATTGAAAAAAGAAAAGAAATGGTAGAAAAAACTGGTCAAATGGGTGTGCCAGTCATCGAAGTAGAAGGATACGGTATTATGATCGGCTTCAGAGAAGATTTGATGAAAGAAGCCCTAGACATAAAATAATAAAACAGCAAAAGACCCGAAAGGGTCTTTTGTGTATAATAAAGAATCGCTCCCATAGTTAAATGGATATAACAGTTCCGTCCTAAGGAGTAGTTGTACGTTCGATTCGTGCTGGGAGCACACAGTTACAATGTTTATTTTATGGTAAAATAAACACATCTATGGAACCAAACAATACACAACAAACACAAAATGATTTGTCTCAAAAAATTGATGAATTAATTGTCTTAACAAAAGAAAATAATGAGCTTTTACATAAAGTTCGAAGAACACAGCAAATTGCTCAAATCACTAGAGCTTTTTATTGGGTGGTGATTATCGGACTTGGATTTGGATCTTTTTATTTTCTACAACCATATTTGGGTAGTTTGATGAATGTATACGGAGGGGTTAGTGGGGCGGGTGCTATTCCTGACGTCAGTCACGTGAAGGCTTTGATTGATTTGTATAAATAAGCACAAAAAGAAAAACCACAGAATTCTGTGGTTTTTCTTTTTGTGCTTGGACCCAGGCTCGGTCACGAATTACTAAGTCTGCTCGTTTACTTCGTAAACTTTGCGGACTAAGTAT
>CAYUGY010000010.1:0-10280 GCA_964444515.1 uncultured Candidatus Saccharibacteria bacterium
ACTATAGTGATTTTCGCTCTTTCTCTTTTTGCGTTCGTATTACTACTATGCGCGTGCTACGTTTACAGCAGATGGGCCTTTGTCGCCTTGTACTACTTCAAAAGTAACTTCATCTCCTTCACGCAAATCTTCGAATGTTACTCCACTCAATTCTTTTGAGTGGAAAAACAAATCTTTTGTTTCGCCTTCACGAGTGATGAATCCGAATCCTTGCTCTTTAAGAGTTTTGATTGTTCCTTTCATATACTATGATTTTGACTATTCTTCTAGAGCTTCGACAGTCCCTCGTATCCTACATACACAAGAACCATAGCACACTATGAACGATTGTCCTATTTTCTAAGCAAACAATTCATCGATTAATTCTGGCAGATGCTTCTTACTTGTTGTTGAAAACGGAATCACACGATGTTCACGAGTAATCTTTTTGATCATATTCATACTCTTTTGATACTGTGATTGATTCATTTTATCTATCTTATTTGCGACAATCACGAAGTTTTTGCCATGGTGTTGCAGCTCTTCAAACATACCAATATCTTTGGCAGTCATACCAACTTCGGCATCTATTACGAGTACGACTTTTTTTTGATTACTCCACGGAGAAAATAATACCGTTTCGATTAATTCTTCGATCAATGCACGTCCCCGTCCTGATGCTCGAGCAAATCCATAGCCTGGCAAGTCAATCAAATAAAATTCATTATTTACCAAGAAAATATTTGCTTCTTGGGTACGTCCTGGAAACGAACTGGTGCGAGAAATTTTGGTATTAGTCAGTGTATTGATGAGGCTTGATTTTCCAACATTCGAACGCCCAATAAAGGCAATCTGGTCTTTGCCGTCCATGAGCACGTCATCCTGCCCCACCGCACCTTTGATAAATTTGACTGACTTTATAATCATATGTACCTATACTAGCAGAAAATCACTTTTTCTGCGATTATCGGACACAAAGCAAAACACTCCTTTCGGAGTGTTTTCGGCTTACGCGATTGTGTGCTTATGCAGCAATTTCTTCAGTAGCTGTTTCTTCTACATTTTCTGTAGCTTCTGCAGCAACTTCAGTTGCTTCTTCTTCAGCAACAGGAGCCATAGTGGCTTCTGTTGTTTCTTCTGTAGTTACTACTTCTTCTGCAGTAACGTCTTTGATTTCGTCTGACATATAAATATTTCTTTTAGAGATAATAAAAACGACTAAAGCGAGTATATACCATATGACTGACAATCCCTAATTAATTCACCGAGATGATTGCAGCTGCAATCTGATCTGGATCAAATGAGGCACGTTCTGCTTTACAAGCTGATTGTTGTGGTTCATCATAATTTGCACATTGTGTCGCACGAAGCACGAAAGAAAGTTTTTTCACCCCTATTTCAAATTTTGTTGTATAAGTATATGTCGTATACACACTTCCTGCCGCACCTTCGCTTTCAATTGTGACACAATACGTCTTTCCATTGATTTCTTTTTGTTCAGTCATTCCGTTGACCTTGATTTCACTTCCACCAATTGTACAAACAAAAGCATCATTACTCGTCACTACTTTTGGTGGCCACATATCCGGACTACTGATATATACTGTCGAGAGTTTACTCGTATCAACAACAGGTGCAACAGGAACAACAGTGTTATCTATTTCATTTCTATTACTTGGAAAAAAGTATATTCCGAGTATCACCACAAGCACTGCCAGCCCGACTATTATCATCGATTTTTTATTATTCATCCCGTTAGAAATAGGTCGCGGTCATCTTAAGAAAACCGCTACACTATTTTAAAATTAAAATTATTAAAGATAAGATACTCCTGTCAAAAACCGTGACCGCGATTTCTAACGGGATTCATATATTATTGATTATTTATTGGTAATTATTTTGAAAGCTTTACGATATTTGACAGCACCACCTCTTGTTCATTTCTTTCATATGTAAAACGAGCACTGCTTTGTATGTGTCCATCTTCATATGTCATAGTTCCTGTTTTTGTTTGTGGGTCAATGTGCACATTTGTTACATACCAATTACCACCAAGCACCGCTTTTCCGACTGCAAGTGTTTTGATATTTGTGCGAATATATTGCTCCACGATCAATCGGTCATCTACATCAGCACAAGCAACATCACTCATCGGTACTCCATAAGTTGCTTTGGTTGCATCTTTGTAGACATACGCACCCGTTGCATCAGGAACCATTTCTCCGAACAATGCTTGGGCTGTTCCTTCACCAAAGACGACCTTCAACTGCTCTTTTGATTGCACTCCTTCCGCCATCACATTCCACCACACGTCTGCGGTGCGAGCCATAGCGACTTGATCTACCACACCAACAGTTCCTTCGAATTCACCGGTCTTACTATCTTTTTCCGCTGGTACATAACGAAATTCTCCAGTGACACGGTCTTTCAACAAATTCATCTTGAGCAACGAAACATCATACAACCCGCGACTTGTTTTTGTTTCTGCATAAAAACACAGACTGATAGGTTTTTCCGGTACGACAATAATCGGCTGTTCAACAACGACATCACCACCATTTGTAAAATTAAATCGAATAATTCCTGCAACCGCGATAATTCCAACAATCCCCAAAATAATCAATAGTATTTTTTTCATATACATCTACTGTATCACACTATCGAACCTATTATAGGACAGAAAAAATTTGCTCTTTAATTTTTTGTTTATCAAAACTTCCATGATTTTCTATTCTAACCAACGGAAGGTTCACTTGTTGTAATACTTGCTCAACGTTTTCATCTCTTATTTTTCTCTCCTCTTCCTGGTGACTTCTGTCGTCAAGTTCGATGGCAATACGTGGCTTGATATATGCTTTGTCACAAATCAAATAGTCGACAGATTTTTGGTTGATATGAGAAAAAGCGCCTTTCCAGTTTTGACCAACTGTTTTATGGTCTAAAAAAGAAGAGAGGTGAACTTGTGGAAAAACATAATACGCATCACCGACTATCTCAACCAATATATCAAAAACCTCATGTTCAGGACGAGTTATTAAAAAGTCTTTTTTATGATATTCGTATTCATTTTTTTGCAACACAGAAGCCTTTTCTTTTTTGTTTTGTTTAGAAAAAAGTTGTGTCAAAAAACCAACAATTGCAACAACTATACCGAGCATTAATAATTTATTCATATGTATTTATTTTAATATAAAAACACTTCATTTCGAAGTGTTTTTATATTGATTACTTGAGTGTGATACTTTCGATGATCACTGGATCAAGTGGTTTGTCACTACTGTCAGTTTTGACATTATTGATGGCAGTTACTACATCCATTCCTGCAGTTACTTTTCCGAATACCGTATGTTTTGTATCTAGGAAATTATTTGGTGCAACGTTAATGAAAAATTGACTACCGTTTGTATTTGGACCAGCATTTGCCATTGCGATTGTACCGACATCATTGTGATTGATTGCAGTGATTTCGTCGGCAAATTGATATCCTGGACCACCAGTCCCCCACATCATTTTCTTTGAATCATCTTTTGAAAGTGGATCACCTCCTTGGTTCATGAATCCTTCAATAACACGGTGGAATTTTGTCCCGTCATAAAATCCAGTTTGAGCGAGTTTGGTGAAATTTTCTACGGTCTTTGGTGTTGCAGTAGAAAATTCAATTGTAATATCCCCTTTGTTTGTATGTAATGTTGCGTGTGTCATTTTCTTTGTTGTGTTAGTTGTTGGTAAAGTTGTTGTCGCGGTGTCAGTCGGTACAAGTGTTTGATCATCAGTCACCATCTTTGTTTCTTCATGATTTCCCGTAATCAATGCGTATCCTGCTACCACTGCTATGATAATTATTCCTATTGCAATTATTATATTTTTCATAAAACTAGTATATCAAATTTGTGCTTATTTTTTCAAACGTTGTATCGTATAGACATAGAGTCCTTCGACTTTCTTTCTTGCCCATGGTGTCTTGCGTAAAAAGACCAAACTCGATTTGATACTAGCATCAGTTGCAAAACAATTGATCCGAATCCGCTGACTCAATTCTTCCCATCCATAATGCTCCATCAAAAACTTGAGAATCATCTCAAGTGTCTTGCCATGCAGTGGGTTGTTTGCGTTGGTGTTACTCATTGCAGTCATTCTAGCATTTTTACAATAAAAAAGGCTTCAGTATAAAAACTGAAGCCTTGAGAATTATTTCTTTCCAATCTGATCTTTGACAGCATTGCCAATAATTTTGGCAAATCCTAAAACTAAACGAGTACTACCACCAACGATACCAGTACCTACATGAGAAGCAACTTTACCAGCCGGGCTCATACTGCTTTGGTTTATTTTGTTGTGAATAGTACTTTGTGTATTTTTCACTGTCGTATCAAGATTTGAAGAACTTTGTTCTAGTACGGACCCACCGAAGCGGGCGGTAGTTTTAATTCCTTTGGAAAATAAACTACCAATTTCTTTACCAATGTTCATTCTGATAATATTATATACTATTTTAATCAAAAAGTCAATATGTTGTATGTAAAAAAGCCTCCGTATACTCGGAGGCTTTTAGTTAAAATTCTACAATCGGCAGTCTGAAATATTCTTTATTCATTTTTTGATATATAAAACGAATCGTTTTGATAATTACAACCAAAACAATAGTGAGATTGATCACAAACAAAGAGTATCCATTTTCTTTCGAATAAACATCGAACATGTTCATGATTCTTGTATTCATAAAAATAAGAATCGTAACGGTCAACAATAACGAACCAATGAGAACCGAGATACTTGCCAAAAAAATCCTGACCCGTTTTTCAGTCGAATCAACTATTACAGCAAACACACCAAACAGCGTAGCAAAGAACAAAAGTACATATTCCATATGTATATATATTTAATAAACCATTTATACTATACAGTATTATATAAAATATGTCAAAACATTGCCTTTTAGTACAAACAGAGCTGTTTGCGTCGTTCTTTGTATTCGGGAATCTGCTCGGCTACCAATGACCAAAACTTCGGCCCGTGATTCATCTGTGCCAAATGACACAATTCGTGGACGATCAAATAATCCGCAAGCTCACTCGGTAGAAAGATGATTTTGTAATTGAAGTTCAAATTCTTCTTTCCTGAACAACTTCCCCACCTTGTCTTTTGGTTTCGTATCACTATATTTTTGAAATCAAGATTATAGAATTTGTTGAAGTGTTCGATTCTTTCATTCACCAATTCCCTTGCTCGTTCTTTGTGTTCTTTGAAATCTTTCGCTGAATAGTGTGCGAGCAATTTCTGCGGTTTATTTTTCATCTCCCCCACTTTTTCATTTATCCAATCTCTCTTGCTTTCGACAAATCGCTCAGCAAAATACTTCGGCAATCGATACGGCATCGTCACTACCACTTCCCCATTTCCATTCACAGAAATACGAATGGATTTGGAACGTTTATTTTTCTTAATGACATATTCCATATAATTAATTCATTATATACATAAAACAAAAACCGCCTAAGCGGTTTTTGTAGGAACTTTATTCAAAATCTTTTTTTGATCTTCAGTGGCTTTCCCTAATACATCCATAAAGACTTTCTTTTTTTCACGAGAAGAAGCCTCTCTTATAAAAACAGAGAATTCTGAATCTTTTTTTGGCTTTGGTTTTAGAAAAGTAAACATATATTTATTATACTAACGTAGCATTTAATGTTTCAACAGTATAACTCTCTTCAACATAATTGTCAATTATGTCAATATTCTCTTTATAATAACGATCTGAACCATCTATATTCTTTACCAAAAGATCAACTTTTATTTTATTCCCAAACTCTCTTTTCAAACTATTTACACTGTTTCGGGCTGAAAAATAATGGGAAACGAAATGCTCTTTTTCGATCCTTCTTCCTTCCAAAACTTCTCTCTTCTTCACAAAATCCCAAGCCTGAACAGGGTCTTGATAGACATAGAATATTTGAACAAATCTATCTCGCTTTATTGAACGTTCAATGTTTTCTCTTGCTTTATTTATATTTGAAAAAGTACCATCAAACACAAAACTCTGTTTATTCTTTAGTGCGTAATCATGGATTCTAGAAACCAAAATTGAAACTGCGCCATTGAATAAATAAGAATTATCTCCCGTATATTCTTTAAATTTTATACGCAATTCATCTGGGTCAATCCTTAGAATTTGACCGCCATTTTTAGAAAATTTCTTAATAAGATTTTTTGAAGACTCTGTTTTACCTGCGCCAGGAGAACCGGCCATAAAAACAGATACGGGATTTTCTTCCGGTAAAAAAATATCTACACATGTAATATCTTTTGCAATCTCATCCTTATGAACATTTGCAAAAGCATCCGCATCTTCTTTTATTTTAAAATCTTTTTCATTTAATTCCATCATTTTTTTATATTACTATAATCACTTCGATCATTTACCCGGAATAAATTTCATTGAAATAGAGTTCACACAGTGGCGGATATTTTTGTCAGTCAAACCTTCGCCAGTGAAGAGGTGTCCCAAATGTCCGCCACACTTCGCACAAGTGATTTCTGTTCTGAACCCATCAGCATCAATACTCTTTTTGATTGCTCCCGGAATTTCGTCATCAAAAGATGGCCAACCACAAGTTGTTTCGAATTTGTAACTCGAATCATACAGCGGTGCATTACATTGTCGACAGACATACACACCAGTTTCTTTGGTGTTTAGATATTGACCAGAAAAAGGTAACTCTGTACCCTTATCAAGTATTATTCTTTCTTCTTCTTTTGTTAATTTGTTTTTTATAATATTACTCATATTTTTCTGGACTTTTTTTGACATACTTTCCTTACAGGAACAGTACACCTTTTGGATATATTCCTTCGTTACACTCGAAATCTATCTCAAAAGGTCTTGCGCTTGTGTTGCGACACAAGCTCACCAATAAACGGCATCTCTGTGGCTTTATCAATGATGACATGTTTTTCTTCGGGAGTTAGCTCGTTCAATTGCATAGGAAAAATTACATGAATCCAATCAAAAGCACGTTACTCAAAGCCATGATCAGCATCAATAGCGCGGGCACACTTCGGACAAACGGATCTTTGACTTTGACATGCATAGACACTGCACCGGTCATGAGTAGCACAAGCAATGCTGAAGCTGGATACACTACCATCGGTACCCAAAATCCGACAATCATAAGTGTGGCGATCAATATTTTGCCTGCACCTACCAAGTACATGAACCACTTCGGCAGACCGTACGCAGCAAATTCATTCGCCATGGTATCTGCACCTGCACCACGATATTTTGTCGGTTTACTGAATCGTACCAACCAGACATTGATCAAACCAATTGCGATAATAACTTGAAAAAGAGAAACGATAAATAGTTGTATAGTTTGTGACATATAAATAAGTCTTTAAAAAAATAATATCTTTATTGTATCACACAGAACAAAGCCCGAGTGTACCCTCGGGCTCCCGCTCTTATTTCATTTTCTTCCACCGTGGAGCGAAACGAATCATCCATGTGTAGAATTTTGCGAGCACGTACGGCGTACCATGTTTGCGCATTGATTCATAACACACTTTTTGAAATTCTTTCAAATCTGTGCCTTCATAACACAACTTGCCGTCCTTATAACACAGACTGCAATAGCTATCACTTTCTCGCACCCCAGTATCTTTACTAAACGGCATCAGACAACTCTGACACGCATTACATTTTTTGTTTCTATTTTCTTTCATATTTAAAATCTCTAAATAATATAAGATGAATTATAATATATTTAAACTGATCAGAATAATTTTAATATTAAAGTTTCCTTCAAATTATCTTTTAACTGAAAATAAATATTTAGTAATAATTATAGCCATCGAAGATATTTGAAGAATTGTTACTGGAACAAAAATGTTTAACGTTGTATCTTCAATATGAAAACATCTATAAGAAAAACCTTGTAAAAGTAAAATTATGAAAAGAAATATCGTCTCAAGAAACAATAAACCGAACACAGCTTTTGCAACCTTCTTTTTCAAACTTCTGTCAGTTTTTAATTCCTCAATTTGATTTTTACTTTTTTCTAATTCAGCCTCAAGTCGCCTGTCTCTATGTTCCATTTTTTGTCTCCCTTGAGCAATCTTTAACTGGTCTTCGTTTTCAATCTTACTGTCCTCATTAATACGACCTCTTAGATTTTCTAAAAAGGTTTCAAGGGGTATGTTGATTTTTCTTTTTTCTTCATTGTCAGGCTTCATCTTTTTCTATATCAATTAAACCTAAACTTTTTAATCTGAAAGTCATTGACACCTCAGAAACATCGAATTTTCTAGCCATTTCCAACGGATTAGAACTTAAAGACCATATTTCTTTAACTTTTTCTGATGGCATGAGTAAATTTGCAGCAAAAAAATTAGCTTCTTTTTCTAAACGCTCATCCCCTATACCATTTCTATAAAAAGTCTCTCCGGCATTAAAAGTATCAACAAAAGGTTTGTCTTTGTGAATTAAAAAGTGACCTATTTCATGAGCAATTGTAAATCTTTTTCTTGTTGCAGCTTCTTTTTCATTTAGAACAATTGCCCAATTTCCATTTACAAGCTTACTTAATACACCACTAGGAATAACTCCTTCCATTATTGGCATATCTATTTCATAGACAGGTAACTCGAGTTTTTTAGCAACATCAACAACAGGGACAGGAATAAGTCCTCCTGTTGATTGGAAATGTTCCGTTGCTAATTTTTCTATTTCTGTGTACTCCATTTTTATATTATACACTACTTAATTAATATTTTTTATAATTTACTATCGAAATTTTTACTAAATAAAACCTGATAAAGAGCTTCCTAGTTTCTTAATCACCCCTACAACAAGAGCGTTGCCCATAATAAAAGCTCTTTTTATATCTGGTGTACTTTTTTCACCTGACATGAATCTTGTGTGATCATCAGGAAACATGTTCAGTCTCTCTAATTCAAGAGGTGTGAGTCTACGTAATCTACCGGACTTGGTCTGTATCACATGCTTGAAACGAGAAGGAGAACTTCCTCCTTCACCTGTGATTATGGTTCTTGATGGCTTATCTAAAGCATCAGGAAACACCATTCCTCCTTCAGAATAATCATATTCAAAACCATCTTTTGATTTTCTTTTCTCTTTCTTTCCACCTTTTAGATACTTCCATCTTTCCAAATCTTTGTCTTGTATAAAAAATTCTTCAGGAATTTTTCTTTCATCTGAAATAATAATATCTTTAAGTAAAGTATTTTTTCCTTTGAAATCCGAATATGTTTTAGTTGTATAGACTTTTCTATTAATCATTACTCCTGATATTTCAAAAGGACTTTTTGCTGGTTTTTTTGAAGAAAAATCTTTTGATATTTTTTCTAAATCACCCTCGATGGTAAATTCAGAAAATTCAGAAAATTCTTTTTTCACAGGAAAAGCTTTTGCAATGACGCCTGTTTTTGAAATCCAGCTTTTTATATCTTTTTCTTTCTTGAGTAAATTAAAAACCTTAGTTCCGTTCTTATATCCCATAATAAAAACCCTGCGTCTTCTTTGTGGAAACCCATATTCAGCAGCATTGATAACACGCCATTCGACTATATACCCTAAATCTGAAAGAGATGCCAACATTACAGCAAAATCCCTTCCTCTTTGTGCAGACGGAGATTTTAATAAACGGTCAACATTCTCTAACATCAAGAAATTAGGGGCATTATTACCTTTCTTATCCAAAATATTATATATAGACCACCACAAGACACCTTTTTTACCATAAATACCTTTTGCTTGGTTTGCAGTTCTTGCTACTGAATAATCCTGACAAGGGAAACCACCAACAAGCAAGTCGTGATTAGGAATTTGATTGAAATTCTTCTCTATAACTTCTTGTATATCTTCACAGGAATGATTTTTATCCCCAAATTTCTGAATATAAATTTCTGAAGCATGCTGAGTTGAAGCACCTGGCTCCCACTGACTACTCCACACAGTATCATATTTGAAATCTTTTTTACTTGCAGAATCGAGCCCAAGACGGAAACCTCCGACACCTGCAAACAATTCAACAACCCTTATCTTTTTCATATCAATATTCTATCAGATTCAATTAAATTGATCAATCTTGATCTTTTTCTATAACGTGTTGTATATACTTAGCATTAAGCCAGAAACAACGCTTCATTTCTTGAGTTTTTTGAGGTGTTTCAATAGTGTCTTTTGCATTTTTACCATGAGGACGTACGTGAGCAATCTTACTTTCGCTTATTTTTGGTAATTCATCATATCTATCCTCATTAATACAATCAACGGTCTTTTGCCA
>CAYUGY010000010.1:10290-10638 GCA_964444515.1 uncultured Candidatus Saccharibacteria bacterium
ATCTTTCATTGGGAAATTCCAAAACATAGTTTTTTTTAGTACTATTTCAGTACTTCCTTTTTGTTTTTGAAATACAACAAATAAGAACTTTTTTGTTTCAAGCTGCAAATGAAAATCTGCCATTACCTCATTTTCTTCGTCATACCATAATTCATGGACCAATTCTTTGTAATCAAAAGCTGGGAATGAAATAGACTCTCTTAAGGTTCCTGTGTGTTCCAATGTTATTACCCGTAGAGTTATGTTCGCTTTTTCTAATTCTTCAATATTTTTAGATTTAATATCTAGTATTCTATTTACAATCAACCTTTTGTAATTCTTAGCTTTCTTACCAAGATTAGAATTTAA
>CAYUGY010000010.1:10666-22572 GCA_964444515.1 uncultured Candidatus Saccharibacteria bacterium
CCAATATCTGTTTGTCGGTCTTTTCTACGAACGGGGCAAATTTCTCTCTAATAGCATCTTCTATAGTTTCGACCCGTCTTTGTTTTTTGAAAATTGAGTCCGTGTTTGTTTTTTCACCAAGAAGCTTTGTTTGAATGAGATAATTTATATATTGTTGTTTGAATGAAAAAGCGCGAGGTTTTGCAGGAATTCTATTCATAGGTTGTTCCCGTAACGCACTACTATTCGCTGCTTTTGTACAAGCACCAAGATAATAAGTATCGCCTTCTGACAACAGATGAGCTTCCCCTCTCTTTATTTTTGCCACAATATATTCCCAATCTTTTTGAATCTGAAAAACATCTTCTGATGAGATATCTTCTAATAAGTCCAATAAATGAATGAATTTGAATTTATAATCAAGAATACTTTGACTTTGAATCCATAAATAGAACATGAGTAATAATGTTTTGTTCTTTTTTAAAAAAGAACTTTCTTTCCATGTTTCTTGAACTATTTTATCGTAATCAATCATTGAAAAAACTAGGCGTTCTTTTGAAGCATATTTTTTCTGCGCGTGTTTTTTAAGAGGAGTAGTTTTAAGTTCAACTCCAGCAATATTAAAATCTGCCTCACTCAAACTATCGGCTTTTTTACCAAAAACATACCATTCAATAAGTTCTCCTAAATAACCTTTTCTTTTACCTTTATATTCATAAAGCTTATTTTCTATATCTTTTAATTCATTAACAGGAATAATTTCACGTAAAGATTTTGCAAGAATAATTTGCGATTGGTTTAAGATATCTTCTTTTGTTCTGTAGTCTTTATTCATTATTTTTTTAATTATATCATATTCTTTTCTTGGAAACTTAAGTACCCACTTTTACCTAAAATAACATGGTCTACAAGCTCAATTCCTATGATTTTACCCGCTTGAATAAGACGTTTAGTAATCTCTTTATCTTCTAGTGACGGCGTAAGTTCTCCAGAAGGATGATTGTGTGCAATTATAATACTAGCTGCGTGAAATAAGAGCGCAGGCTCAAAAACTTCACGTGGATGAACAAGACTTGTGTTGAGTGTGCCAATTGAAATGGTTTGCCGTTCAATAAGGCAATTTTGTGTATCGAGATAAAATACAACAAAGTGCTCTTTTTGCATTACTCGTATGTCCGAACAAAAATTCCACACATCACTAGCGGAAAGTATTTCTTGTCTATTTTCGGTATTCAATCTTTTGCCGAGTTCTAAGACTGCAAATATCTGTGAGGCTTTTGCTTTTCCTAAACCTTTCACTTTTAGTAATTCTTCGAGGGTAATTTTCTTAATTCCAATTTTCTTTATTATTATCAATATTTTCTTAGACAACTCAAGAACATTTAATCCTTTGATTCCTGATCCAAGCAAAATGGCAAGGAGTTCGTAATCCTTCAATTTGTTAGTACCGTATTTCTGAAGTTTCTCCCGTGGCATATCTACTTTTGGAAGTGATTTCATTTTCATATTTAAATTTTATCATAAACAAATAAAATACAAGCTATTGTTTGGCAATAGTGGTACAGTGGAAGCATGACTGACTTATTACAGATGCGCATATTTTTCTTTATCTCCTCTATCGGCTTCGTTATCGTGACTATTTTGGTCAGTATTTTACTGGTCCGGATTATTCGTATCACTCACGCATTTGAGATCTTGCTCACCAAAGCAAGTGCCCAAATAGCGACAATCGGTGACACGACACAAGAGATGATAGACGATATTCACGACAGCACGTTCTTCAATTTTTTATTCAAAGGTCGTAGTAAACACACAAAGACAAGCGTTTCGCATCGTGCGAAAAAAGATACTAATTAATTCAAGAATCATTTTATGGCAAAAGCAAAGAAGGCTATAGGAACAAATCCACTCAAGATTATCGGTGTCGGAGTCGGTATCGCAGCATTGTCACTCACCAGTTATCTATTACTCGGAGAACATGGCAAGAAGAATCGCAAAGCAGTCAAAGCATGGGCATTCAAAATGAAAGCCGAAGTTGCAGAAAAGTTGGAACACATGCAAGAAGTTACTCAACCAGTATATGAAAAGGTGGTTCACGAAGTAGCGGACAAATACAAAAAACTCAAAAACATTGATACAGAAGAAGTTGAAACAGAATTGGCTCATTTGAAAAAGGAATGGCACAAGCTCACAAAAAGTATCAAATCCCCTGTTTCGAAAAAGAAGGTGGTGAAGAAAGTTTCGAAGAAATGATTTCTCAATATAAAAACCGACAGTGTCGGTTTTTATATTATTTCAAACACTTTTTGTTTTGCTGTTTGACCAGAGATGAGTGTGACACATGACGGAGACGTTTCGAAATACTTCGCCAAGGCTTTGATAATCGCAGTGTTTGCCTTGCCGTCCACTGGTGGTTCTTTGACTGAGACTTTGTAGATCTCCATGTCTTTTTGCAGTCCGAACAGAGCGAGTGTCGCCTGCGACACTCGCTCCACCTTTTCCTCTTTTGCATTTGTCTTAACTTTGACGATGATTTTCATGTATATCTATTCTACACCCAAAAACTTTTTGTGGATAAATATTGACTAATTATTTGAATAGTTTATACTGTAGGTATTAGTGGCTTCGGCCTCCGAGAAAGCTCCCGCAAGGGAGCTTTCGATTTTATACTAGAATATTTTTTACTCTATTTATAACTTCTTTAAAATGCACTTCTGGAATAGACCCGACTTTTCTTAATAATCTCTTTGTACTAATTGTTTTTATTTGAGATAAAATAACCCAAGACTTTAAGTTTTCGTATTCTAGTTTAAAATGATATTTGTCCTGTTTTTCTTTTGTTGTTAGTGGTAATACCCATATCATATCTGCGTTAAATTTCTTTATGATCAAAACAGGTCTTTCAAAATTTTCATTTTTACCATTTGACTCTACTCCGATATTTAGCCCTGCTGAACACCACCATATCTCTCTTGGATAAAAGAAAAGTTCTCTGTTGATAGACTTTTTATCTACGGATTTCTTTTCAGTATTCCAACTATCAAAATCTTTTTCCATATCTATTATGAATTAATAATCAGCAACCCAGTAAGATTTTATTTCTTCTAGAAACTTTAGATATTCTTTGTCAAAATCAGTATAACAATCAGAATAAAAACCAGACGTACCTGCGCCTTGAGTACTCGGATGAGACATCAACAGGTCACAATAATTTTGTTTATATTTTTGCTGTAGATCATTAAATTCTCTTAGTGATTGTGGTATACCAACAAGACTACTGTATGAGTAACTATCAAATTTAGAATCGTCTTTTTCTTTTAATTCTGTCTGTATTTTTATTTCACTTTCTATACTTTTTAATAAATAAGTATATCTTTCCTCAACCTTGTCAGAATACATACTTTCTACTGTTGCAACACAAATTTTCCAGTCTATATTTGAATCCGTATCAGAACAAGGTTTGTTTTCTTTTATATCAACACTATCATTTTTACTAGCAACCTTATTGCTGGTGTTTGTTTGAATTTGAGAGTTTTGCTGGTAAATAACATCACTTATAGATTTCTGTAATTCTCTATAGAGAAAGAAAGATAACACCGAACACAATATAACGAGCAGAATTAAGATTAAGTAGCTTGTTTTTTGTTGAGTGTTTTCCATACTATTTTACAAAATGGATGCTTTGGATTATTTGATCTACGATTTTTTCGTATGCTTGTGTATTCTTGATATCCTCATCCGTTAGTTTAAATTTTGAGTCTACTTGTTCTACTGGAACCACATAAGAATCAATCTTGTAAACCATGTCACCATAGAAGATATAGATGCTTTGTATATTATAAAGATCGCCACTGAAATCTGGGGAAACATAGGAAATTAAAAAAATTGCTTTTTCTCCATCAATACTGATATCTTTTACACTTATTGGTGAGTAAGGGCTTTGTTTATCTTTATATGGAGCATTTTTATCTAGCCACTCTTCAGTTGTTAGATTTTTAGGGCTAGTATTTTTAAATACAGAGAAATATATCGGAGTATATTTTTTTTGTACTTTTTGCATTGTATTTGTATCTAGAGCAGAAGATTTAATATTAATGTTCAATTCTAAAGAATTTTCTTTTAGATTATTTATTTCTCCAAATTTTCCATAACCAAACACCATATTCCCTATTTGCTTTTCTTTATCCAAAACAATTTCATCAGCCTCTTTTTTGGTTTCTTGTGTTTGTACCTGAGGAACAAAAACTGGCTGGACTGTACGAGACATTTGCATGTATTGCACATAAAACAATATTCCCGCGAGAACCAAAATAATACCTAAAACGATAAGTAATTTTTTCATATACATTTATTTTATCATAGTTACTACTATTGAATGAATAGTAGTGTTATCCAATCCGACTTCAATCTTCCAATCACCTGCGGTCAAAGTATTTTTGGGGATATTCAAAATATATCTATTGTGATGCTTGGTAAAACAATCATCATCGCTATCACACTGCCCGTCTTCATCGAGTTTGTTTGGATTGATTGAGGCTTTGTATCCATCTGAAACACGAGTTATTTTGATCCATGGATGCTGTAATGGAATCTTGCCTTTGCTTGCAGAAGTCACACGAATACGAACTGGAAGCACTTTGTTTACTTTGTATTGACCTCCATCAACAATTTTTTTGAAATAAAAATCATATGGACTTGCCGTTACCAATTCTTTGCCGGTTTCGATAGTTTTTTCTGGAGTCCCATCACCATCAGTATCAATTGAAACCGTAACTGCATCTGGGTCGTTGTTGGCGAGTTTTGATTGGTCTACGGAGAATGTATGAACCTCACCAGTCTTCACAGGAATATCAATAGCATTAAACACAGTAGGATTGTTATTGCCATTATATGTGGTTAAGTCTAATCCATAAGTACCACCATTAGGGACAGTTGAGTCTCCGACAATTTGATAGGTATAAGTATCATCAGGAAAGAAAATAACAGCACTATCTGAATCTTCATCATAATAACTATTTTCTGTATTTTCTTGTATTTGACCATTAACTGTTCCAACAACAATATTACCTTGTGAATCTTTGATAGTCATATCAATAGGACTATGTTTCTTTAGTTCAATTCTATGTTTACCCGCATAAGCAAGTTTTTCTATTAAATTATCATTGTTGTTGTAAGTGTATCCTTTGAAGTATTTTGATAAATTTTTGAGCCGATCAGAGAATAAGCCAAGATAATCATCTCCGTCAGTAGTTGCACCGTTATAGCCCCAAATAGCTTTTATCATTGTTATTTCAGAACAAGTAAACGTATATCCTCCGGCAGACCAATTTTGAGTACAAGGTTTATTCCAAACGTTTCCATATTTTCCAGATAGAATACCTAACCCGTCTTTGATATTTACATATACTGATTGAGTGGTATTTGAATACTGTTTATATATTGGATTTGTCTGAATGTCATCATAGTAATCATAAATTTGTTTTGACAAATCACCATTCTTTTTATATATAGGTGTATAACATTTTTTATAATCATTACTATTATATTTTTGATTAGAGCTATCTAGTTTAAAGTTTAAACAAAGTTTATTTTTAATATCACTATACAAACCTAAATTATTATAAGTATCCTTTGCGTTATTATAATTTTTCATTGTTACTTGCATTATCCCATGACCATAATCTCTACTGACTATTTCATTATTGAAATCATGACCGCCACTTTCAACCGCAATAAAAGCAAGGAGTAATTCCATTGGAAAACCTTTTGTTTTTAGTTTTGAAATCTGAGCTTTATCATCCGAACTAAGGAGCGACTTTGTTGTACTTGTACTGTTGTAATAATCATCAACTGCATCCAAAATCACTGCTTTTCTGTCGGCAACTTGGGTGAGTTGTGATTCGGAAATCGTCTGCAGATTTGTTTGAATATTTTTGTCATATGGCAAATAAACTACCTTTGTCGTCACATTTTTGTACGGCGTATAGTGTGTCGTATTATCAGTTGGATCAATTACTTTGGCCCATTCGAGACCATCGGCAATAAGTTTGTTGCCAGTTGTATCTTTGCGAGTAACAATCTTGAGTGCAAAATCATTCGGAACTGTTTTGATCAATGTTCCACTTGTTGTTGGGCTATCATACAGTGGAGTGACACCATTTGGAGCATTTGTAATCAATGCATAATACGTATCAGGACCAGCATTTTTTGGATCATCAGTAAGCCACGGTGTATACGAAATATAATCAGACACTACATCACCAGCACCGCCAGTATTTGCAGCATGAGTTGGACCAGTATCACTACCCCACCAATTGTTTGAAAAATCGAGATTTGCTGTACCTTCAGTTTTTGCACCAGTTGTATTGTTGTGAATACTATTATTTCCAATTGTTCCAACGGTTACATTGTCGATAAAATGTAATCCAAAATTATTATTTTTTATTTCACTATTGATCAATGAGATAGTTGTGTTGTTCCAACCATTGTTACTGAAAGCAAATATTCCGGCATCGGTAGAACTGGCGACAGATATATTGTCACCTGAAAAAGTCGCTTGATTGAATGCACTAATCCCATCATAAGAACTACCGATTGAAAGATTTGATGCGGTAAAATTTGAGTCATTGAACACCAATGCACCACTATCTGATGAATCAAGGTCTCCGATCACCGCACTATTCAAGGTGACAGTACTGTGATTGAAAATCAGCAATGCATCACTGTTTGCATTCTTGATAGTTAATCCATTTATAGTACTCGTTGAGTATTCATAAAATTGCAATGGATAGTTGTCTGTCGTGTCGATAGTGATAGCTGAAAGTGTGCTGGTGCTTTTGTAAAAAGCGAGCCCGCTAGTTACTTTGGTGAGTGTTGTATTTGAAATAGTTGCCGTACCTTCATTTGCAAAAAGTGTATCGCCAGCATATTTGATATCAACATAATTCAAATTCAGAGTTGCATTTTGACCAACGTAAAAACCATCAAAATCACCTGAGGCAGGACTGGTGCTTGTCCCATCATTATTACTATCGCCTCCGAGACTATCATCTGCATATGAGGTAAAGGTAATATGCTTTGCACTGGTACCTTGTGCAGTCAGTATACCAATGACACCAATTGAACCATTTGAATCAGCAAACTTCACAACAACACCGGGGTCAATCGTGAGCGTCACACTCGGTGCAACATATACATCAGTTGAAATAATATAAGGACTACCCGTTTTGGTCCAAGTAGTATCGCTGGTAATATCGTTACTAATAATTGTTTTTGCCGATGTATGAAATTGTGGGAGAAGGAAAAATATAAAAGAAAATCCGATGAACAGAATTCGGCGTACTTTATGAAAAGTCGCTCTGTTATTCATATGTGTTTAGTGTATAAATTTGTACAAATATGAAAAGTGTTGTGTTGGGGAAAACTAAAAACAGGGTGCGGAAAGCGAAGCTTTCCGCACCCTGTTTTTTAATTATGCCGCCTTTGTGTACGGATTGTTCCGATCACTATCATCTTCCCAAAGTTCTTTGTATGCTTCGAGTGTTAATTTTCCAATATACCACTCCCCGTCTCTTTGAGTTATGATATCTTCGATTGCACCGGTCTCTTTCGAAATACGAGCACGAGTTTCTTCGAAAGATTCACTTGTGCTATTTGTTTCGATTTTTGGCAGTTCTGTTTGTGGTACTTCTAGTCCCATTTTGAGTTGTTCCATTTGTCCTGACATAAAATTGTTCGTATAAATGACAATATACCTATTATACTCCTTTTATTATTTGAGGTAAGAGTCAAAATAAATAGCGTGACAAGTATAACCACCAGGGTTCTTTTGCAAATAATCTTGGTGATAATCCTCAGCTTTCCAGAATGCGGTGAATGGTTCGAGTGTCGTCACGACTGGATGATCCCACCGAGCAGAATCGTTCACGATTTTGATGAAATCTTCGGCCTGCTTTTTCTCTTGGTCGTTTTGATAAAAGATCGCTGAGCGATATGAAGTGCCAACATCGTTGCCTTGCTGATTGAGTGTCGTCGGATTGTGAATTTGAAAAAAGAAATCGAGTAATTTCCAAAATGAAGTAACTTGTTCGTCGTACACGATTTCTAATGCTTCAGCGTGCGATTTTACAAAATCGTGTCGCGCAGTGTCCATTGAAGCGCGACCGTGATTTTCGTATGTTGGATTCTCAATCGTTCCACCGGTGTAGCCGGCAGTGATGTCGATGATCCCTGGTTGTGTACGAAATAGTTCTTCGAGTCCCCAAAAACAGCCGCCAGCCAAATATGCTTTTTTGATGTGTTGTTCGTTCATGTATTTTTATTATAAAACTTATGTAAACTATTCGCCTGTTCGCACGAATTAGAGAAATGAATTATTTGGTTTTATTCGGTTTCTCATATTGCTTCATTTTGCCTGCTTCGCGTTCTATTGGATCAGTGCGACGCAATTTGCTCATGGTCTTTTTTGGTCCGATATCATAATGCTTGATATATTCCAATTCATCATCAATCCCCCACAATCCATATTCCTCTTCAGTCACCCAGTCATCGGCAAAAATCGAAAGATCGAGTGGCAGTGAATATTGTCGCAATGTTTTGGTGCCGTCGTCGGTAAAATATTCATTGAAATAAGACAATGCCAATTCGCGAATCGTCTTGTAGACTGGGTCACGAAAACGCAATGAGTAGTGATTACTCTTGGACAATGCACCCCAATACCCATCGACTTTGTATACGGCAACCACATGCTCATAATCTTCGTCGGTTGTTTTCAAATCCATTAGGAGTGGTTTGTGTCCATGGAGTGAAAGAATGTATGCACCCAAAATTGCAGCTTCGATACAATGCGCATTCCATTTTCGCATCACCATAAGCGGAGACTTCAGTGTATTAACTTTGTCTAACTCAAAATTGATTGGAATCGTATTCAAAAAGTCTTGGACTTTTGCGGGAGTGTTGAGTTTTTTGAACAAAGCTTTTTGTTCTTTGGTGAAGTCTGACATAGATCTATTGTAACAAAAAAGGAGCGAATTTGCCTTTGGCAAATTCGCTCCTTTTTTGTTTTACTTTTCTTCGTCTGTTTTTTCTTGAGAAGCTTTACCTGCTGAAACTCCAGCAACATAACCAGTCGTCCAACAGAGTTGTAGTGAATACCCACCAGACGGACGATTGATGTGAAGCAGATCTCCGGTGATATACAGATTTGGTACGAGTTTTGATTGCATTGTCTTCGTGTTGATTTCAGTCAACGGAACTCCACCATCAGCAACAACAGCACGGTCAAACCCCATAAGTCCGGTGATAGTGACAGGTAATGCTTTCAACAAATTGGCAATTTGTTTGCGTTCTTCTTTGGTGATACTGTGCACTTTTTTATCAATATCAATACCGTGACACAACGAAAGAATGGCATCACTCGTACCTTCGGGAGTAACTTGGTCAAACATATTTTTCAACATCTTATTCTTGTTTGCATCAAATGTTTTGATGAGTTTGTCTTCGAGTGCACCGAGATCAGTATCAGGATATGCGTCGATTGTTGCCGTCACCGCACCTTCATGAAGCAAGTCTTCTACTTTTTTTGCACTGTTTAAAATGAGCGGACCAGAGAGGCCAAAGTGCGTGAACAATATCTTGCCCAACTTTTTGAATGACTTCACACCGTTTACATAAAACGTAATTCGCATAAAAGAGAGGCTCACCCCAGAAAGTGATTTGACCCAATCATCTGCAACCGCGAGTGGCACAATACTTGGAGTCGGCGGAGTAACTTTGTGACCGAGACGTGCGAGCCATTTGAACCCATCACCGGTTGAACCAGTTTCTGGATGTGATTGTCCACCAGTTGCGAGAATGTATTTCTCTGCGGTGTATGTTCCCTTCTTGGTCAAAATAGAATGCACTTGGCCGTCTTTGGTTGGTTCAATTGCAGTCACTTGTGTATCACTATAAATAGTCACATCATGCTTGATGAGTAATTTTTCGAGCGTACGAAAAACATCGAGCGCGCGTTCAGATGCAGGAAATGCACGTTTGCGTTCCTGGACAACGAGCGGCAAACCATTTGATTCAAAAAATTCAAATGTATCTTTCACACCGAATTGTGCAAATGCAGAATGCAAAAATGGCGCACCTTCGCCATAGTTTGCCAAAAACTTTCGTGTATCATATTCGGCGTTGGTAATGTTGCATCTTCCACCACCAGTGATCTTCAATTTTTCTCCGAGATTTTTATTCTTCTCAAGAATCAATACCTTGGCACCTTGTTGCGCAGCAAAAACACCAGCTGTCATTCCTGATGCTCCTCCACCAATAATAATTACATCAAAGTGTTGACTCTTTTTACTCATAAAGTTTAAAACAAGCTATTAGCATCTAGCTCCTAGCGACTAGCTTTTAAAATACAGAAGAGCGAATTATTTCGCTTTTTCTTTCTTTGGTTTCTTTGTTTCTTTTCTGCGACTGTTGTTGCCTTTTGCCATATAGAGTGATTATAACACAAATAAATTACTACTTATCCAAGTCTAGCGTCTCGTCGATACGGATCTGCTGTACAAATTCCGGTACGTGAGAAACTAGAATCATTGCACCTTCGTAGTCACTGAGCGCCTTGGCAATAATCGGCAAGTGACGGAAATTGATATGGTTTGTTGGTTCATCGAGAATGAGCATTCCTGGTCGTTCGATAACGAGTCGCGCAAATGCAACCAAACCTTTTTGTCCTTCTGAAAGCGTGCCAATTTTACTCTTGATAACATCACCAGTGATTAGGAAACTTGCTGCGATTGAGCGAAGTTCATGCTCATCGATACGTCCCAATGTTTCCATCATTGCTTTTGATAATGATTCATACACTGTATGTTCGAAATTGAGTGTTGAGAAATCTTGACGGTAATACCCTACTTTGATGTCGTCTGTAATACGTACACCTGGAGCTTTGCCACCGACAATACTTTCAAGTAATGTTGATTTGCCGATACCGTTTGGACCAGCGAGCAAAAGGTGTTGTTTTTTCTTCAAAGAAATTTTGGCTTTGCGTTCGACAACCTTGTGATTCTTCATAATCGTGAAAGATTCGATTTCTGCAATTGCACCGATGATATCTTCTTGGCACGGAATTTTGAACGGACGAATAGTACGATCTTCTTTGCGAACATCAACGATTTCTTCTTCCAAATCTTCGGCGAGTTCACGCATGCGTTTTGCAACGAGACGAAGCCGTCCTCCTTTGTGAGCAAATTCATTAGCCTTTTCTTTTTTGGCTTGGATTTGTTTTTGCAATTGTGCATTTGCCATATTTTCTTTTTCAACGCGAGTAGTGATGTCTTTCAATACATTGTGATAGTTACCGACATATTGTTCAACAACTTTTGTATAAACATCGAGATACAAGACACCTTCAGTAAAAGCATTCAAAAATTCTGCATCGTGAGAAATAACCAAAACAGTCTTTTTGTAATCAATAAGAAAATCTGTCAGGTGAGCAATACCTGCTTTGTCGAGATTGTTTGTTGGTTCATCGAGCAAGAGCAAATCAGGATCTTGGATGAGTGCAGAAGCGAGCAAGAGACGAGCTTGTTGTCCACCAGAAAATGTATTCAAAATACGATCGTGCACATCTTTGTGTCCGACAAGGTTCACCACTTCGAGCACGTCATCGATACGAGGATCAATATCGTACACTGGCTTTTTGAAACACTTTTGGAAAAATGCACGGACGGTCAATTTCAAATCTTCACGAGGAATGACTTGGCGAGCGATTGCAATACTGACACCATCAACGATATTGATCGTTCCGTCTTCGGGTTGATTGTCACCAGTAATGAGTCCAAAAATAGTACTTTTACCGGCACCGTTTTGCCCCATGAGCGTAAACTTGGCACCACGACGAATCGAAAAAGAAACCTCTTGGAGAATAGGTTTTTGCG
>CAYUGY010000011.1:0-21727 GCA_964444515.1 uncultured Candidatus Saccharibacteria bacterium
AGCGATATATTTTTAACGAACGAAGTGAGTATAAAAATAATCGACTCCTGACCGAGTCCAGAAACTCAAAACTCTATGGTCTTTTTATTTATACCGACACTGGTATAATAAAATTATGGAAACATCACTAAAACCAAAACTCATAATTTTAGATGGCGCACGAGGGGCCGGAAAATCGACCGTCAGCGCTTTGCTAAAAGAAAGAACAGAAAACACTGTTTTTGTTGGTCTCGATATGATACGAAATTTAATTACAAAATCAAAAGCGACAGATGATTTTAATGTTATTGCATTTGATGCAATATTTGCAATCACTGACTCTTTTCTTTCAAATGGCATCACAGTGTTTATCGATAGCGGTATTGCAAAGGAGCGTGATAAAAAATTAAAAGAAATTGCCATAAAAAACAATGTATCAATTTTCATGTACCATCTTTCTGCACCCAAAGAAGTTTTATGGGAGAGAATCCAAAAAAGAGGTGAAGAAAGAGGAAAAATGCCAAGCAGAGAGCGTTTTGACTATACTTACGAAATGCAACAAGTCAAAGATTTTTCAGATTTTGTTGAAATAGACACAACCAAGAATACTCCCAGTGAAATAACTAATCAGATTTATTCTGAAGTTTTTATCTAAAACATCAGAATAGACAATATTAAACAGAATTTTGGTTCCGAGCGAAGATTTGACAAAAAAGCGTATAAATGCTAAAGTCATTAAGTTACTAAATTAATATCTCTATTCGTATCATTTGTGTATCGTACACGGTCTTGATACTTAGAGACCAAAATACACAATATGTATACAAAAACACCGTCTCCACGTTCACGTGGGGCATCCTCTTCTTCTTTTGGAAGAAGTGCTCGTTCGACTAGTAGTAGTGGAACATTCAGATATGATGACCGTCCCTCTCGTAGTGGTGGTTCTTCAGCTGGAAACTTTAATAAAAAACCTTCTTTCGGAAGAGGTGGACCTTCACGTGGAGGAAAATCTTTTGGTGGCGGTAGAAGTACTGGTGGCCGTCGTGGTTTCAAAGGTGATTTCATCGATGAAAATAAATACATCAACAAAGCAACTTCAAAAACAGAAGATGCCTATGTTCCACAACACACGTTTGGTGATTTCGAAATCCATCCAAAGCTTGCTGAAAACTTGCTCATGAAAGGGTTCATTCACCCATCACCGATTCAAGATCAATCAATTCCAGTAGCCCTTACTGGTCGTGACATCATTGGTATCGCTCAAACTGGTACTGGTAAAACTGCAGCGTTTTTGATTCCAATCATCAATAAATTGGTGGCGGATAATAAACACGCAGCACTCGTACTTGCACCAACTCGTGAACTTGCACAACAAATTGAAGCTGAGTTCAAACTTTTTACAAAAGGTATGAAATTGTTTTCTGTCTCTTGTGTTGGTGGTTCACCAATCGGCAAGCAAATGAGTGAACTCTCTCGTGGTGTAAATATCGTCATTGGAACACCGGGACGCGTCAAAGACCTCATTGCTCGCAACAAACTTGATATGAAATATTGTGGTTCTGTTGTGCTCGATGAAGCAGACCGAATGCTTGATATGGGATTCGTTGATGATATGAAATATATCTTGGGATTGATGCCAAAAGAAAAACAAGGATTTTTCTTCTCTGCTACATTCTCAACTGAAATCAAACGACTTTGTACTGATTTCTTGCGTGACCCAATTTCAATCTCAATCAAATCTCGTGATACAGCAAGTTCAGTTGAACAGGATGTTGTAAGATTTACAGATCAAAAAAATAAAATTGAAATGTTGCACGAAATTTTGATTAAACCGGAAGCAAGTAAGGTGCTTATTTTCCGAGAAATGAAAAGAAGTGTTGATGAATTGGCACATGAATTGAAAACTCGTGGATTCAAAGCATTGGCACTTCACGGAGATATGCGTAATCGCGAACGCGAACGCGCAGTCAAATCTCTTGCAAACGGAGAAGCTCATGTCGTAATCGCAACTGACGTTGCTGCTCGCGGTATCGACATTGCTGACATCACTCACGTAATCAACTATGATCTTCCGTCTACCTACGACACCTATGTGCACCGTATTGGACGAACAGCCCGCGCAAAAAAAACTGCAACACATCTGAATTTTGTAAAGTCTCGAATATACAACTAAACCAAACAGGGGCGCAACCATTGGGGTTCCGCCACTTTTTGTTTTTTCCTCATCCTATCCGCTTTTTTATTGTTATACTTATTTCATATGGAAAACAACCTCATACCAGAAGCAACACCAAAAGAATTACCGAACACAATCGTTGAGATAATTGGTAATCAAACTGATCTCAATGAAATTATTGAAGACCCTGAAATTCTTGATGTAGATATTATTCACGCAAAAGTTTTTATAGAAATAAAAGAAGTAACTACTATTAATATGATAGTTGATGTACTCGGCAATAAAAGTGATATAAAAAGCAAAATTCATGCTGGTATAATAGAAATGCTTGGAAAAAGATTCTTACCAGACTTTCCTCATCAGGTCACTTTCTTGCGTGCTGATATAGCTGTTCTTGATTGTTCTAATTCAACACTCAAAATGGAAGAACGTAAAATAAAGGAATATTTTGACACGATAATAATTGGATAGGTAAATTTTCCTACAAAGAAAATTCTTTCGACACTAAAAGTATCAGTGCAAATGATCAAATTTCAAAAAGAGCGACAACCAAAAGTTGTCGCTCTTTTTGAATTGTGTTTTTCTATACGCTTACACTTTGATACTTACTCCTAGATTAATTTGAACTCTTCAAAGATATGTTTGTACATGTCGATTGTTTCTTTTGTTTCTCGCTGTGTCAGTTCGTATGATAAACCTTCGTGAGCAATCTTGTTTCGGCGTTTGTGTGCTTCCCAAGCTAAATCAATTGTTTGAAAACTATTTCGACTAGCACTTTTCAATCGTTCTCCCAAAGTGTCACCGGACAAATTAAGGTTTTTAGTCAGATCATCGAGCATACTATCTGCTTCAATGATTGCCAATCGCCAATCATTCGGATTAGGTGTCAGACTATGATCAACAATTTTTTCCCATTTATCATTTTGTGACTTGAAGGCATTCTCTACTTTTTGATTTACAGCTTCTTCTTTGGCTACTTTTGCAGCTTTTTCTTTTTCAATTTTCTTTTCATATAAACGAACTAGACAGTACAGAATAACCGTAATGAGAAAAATACAAATAATAGCTGAAAGATTTTTAAGAAAAATCAAAAATGCAGTACCTGTACTTTGTCCTCCGCCACCACCTGAACCAGAACCACTTCCTCCTCCAAATAGAGAAGTGAAAAAATGATAAACTTGATAAAACAAATATTCCAAATTCAAATATGTTGGATCTACTTTGTTTGCCGTATTATTAACGACTTCTGCAATTGGAGCTTGTTCCATATAGAGTAAGTATAGCAAAAAAAGTAAGTACTAAGTAGTTAGTAGTAAGTAGAAAACCCAAAAGAGCGAAGCCTACAGCTTCGCTCTTTTACTACTAAGTACTTACTACTTACTACTTACTATTCCTTCTACTTTTTTTCCAAATGATAACAGTGCATCATCTGCAAGCATTGGCGCCAAAAAGTGCGTACTGTGCTTCAAATTATCTTCTGTGTCACCTGATGGAATAGACAATGCTGGATTGCCAGCAATGTTTGCTGGTGCCAAGAAAAGGTCTGCCAATTTCATTGCGATTGGATCGTTCATTTTCTCGCCGAATTTGAATGGAAGAAATGGTGCGGTCGGTGTCATGATGACGTCAACACTCCTGAATACCTCTTTCAGTTCAGCACGGATTGCATTTTGAACATCAAGGGCTTTTTTGTAATACGCATCATAATATCCATGAGAAAGAATATACGCCCCGAGGAGTATGCGACGACGAACTTCTTTACCGAAACCTTGTCCGCGAGTTTTTTCATAAACTTCTTGCAACGTCTTGCCTTCCTTACTCAATCCATATCGAAGTCCGTCATAGCGAGCTAAGTTACTTGAAACCTCAGCAGTGTTCAACACATAGTACACCGCGAGCGAGTATTGAGTGATGGGCAAATCGACTGATACGATTTCATATCCTTCATTTTTTAATTTTTCTACGGTCTCACTAAAATTCTCTTTGACTGATGCTTCGATTCCACCTTGCTCAATCCACTTTGTTGGAATACCAATTTTTTTGATTTCTCGTGTGTCACGCGCAACAGTTTCTGAAATAGAAGTTTCGTCCATTGCATCAATTCCACGAATTGTATTAAAAAGTATTTCTGCATCAGCTACTGTTTTGGCAATCGGACCAACTTGATCAAGCGATGACGCCATCGCCATAATTCCTGAACGAGAAACTTCTCCATAAGTCGGCTTGAACCCAACGAGTCCTGTGTATCCAGCTGGCTGACGAATAGATCCTCCAGTGTCTGAACCAAGCGCAACCAACGCACCTTCCATTGCCACAGACGACACAGCACCACCTGAAGAACCACCTGGTACATACGCAGGATTGAGTGGATTACGTGTAATACCGTACGCGCTTGTTTCAGTCGAAGAACCCATGGCGAATTCATCCATATTGGTACGGCCGATTAATACAGCTCCGACAGCTTTTAATTTTGCGATCACTGTCGCATCACTAACTGCAACAAATCCTTCAAGCATTTTTGATGAAGCACTTGCATGTTCACCAGTCACGAGCATATTGTCTTTGATTGAAACAGGAATACCAGTCATCACCGTTGCGCTTCCATCGTCAATCATTTTTTGTGCACGGACAATTTGTTCATCAAGTGATTTGTAGATTTCCAAATACGCATTGATATCAGTATTTTTTTCATCAATATTTTTCAAGTAAACATCGACAAGTTCACGAACAGAAAATTCTTTGGCGAGCAAAGATTGATGCACTGATTCGATTGTGAGATTTTTGAGAGAGATCATATTACATTACTTTTTTAACCTTAACAAAACCATTGTCTACTTCAGGTGCTTCCACAAGAATTTGTTCTGTGTAACTTCCACTGTCATTTGTCGCCACATCTTCACGAGCGATATTTGAAAGCAATGGTTCAGTACTAGCAATCGCACTTGTATCGATTTGACTCAACTGATCGATATAGCCGATGACTGCATCCATATCACGACCAATAGACTCTGCCTCTTCGGCTGAGATTTCCATCCGCATCATAGTAGCTAATTTTTGTACTGCTTCGGTATTCATAGGGCTATTTTAGCATAAAAATAATATTTTAAAATTCTAATAAAAAATAATATTTTTTATTTACTTTTTTATTATTTTATGTTATTATTTTAATGAACAAAAAAATAACAACAATGGAACCGTTCCTTGAAAAAACAACAGAGTTTATAAAATTTCATGATTTCTTTTTTAAACAAAAGTTTGGCAAAAGAAAAACACCTCTTTTTAAATCACAAGCAGAACTTGCTGAAGTTTGTATGAGCGATCCTTCTAATCCTATGTACGGAAAAATGTCAGTAACAGTCAGGTCATCGATATCTCAGATATTTATAGGAGAAAGAAAAGTTAGCAAAAATGTATCTACTGCACTGAAACAAGCTATTGTAACAGTAATAAAAGATGAGAATCTTTTAAAGACAATTATTAGCGAGTTAGATACTTTATTGATTCAAGTAAAAGATGGTTGGAAAGATTTTATTGAGACAAAAGCAAAACATAAAGCAAAAATGTTATTGTCATACGCAGAAATCGAAGAAAAATTAAAATACACATATGAACCAGGAATAACAATTTTGACAGAAGACATAGAATATCTTCTGTATGTCATAAAAGGATCTGGTGATAAAATTAATTTAGAAGTGTTGATGACTTTACTGAAACAAAGAAAAGAAGTTTAATGAATTTTTAAAAAAGCAAGGATATTTCTCCTTGTTTTTTTTATTTCAACATCTTCAAAAATTCTTTTTCGTCGATTATTTTTATACCAAGTATTTGTGCATCAGTGAATTTGCTTCCTGGATTCTCCCCTGCTAAAACATACGACGTTTTTTTGGAAACACTAGCGCTGACCTTCCCGCCATTTTTGATGACCAAGTCTTTGGCTTCGTCGCGAGAGAGTGTTGGTAATGTTCCAGTGATGACGAAGGTCACAGCTTCTAGCTTCTTGCTTCTAGCTTCTTGCTGAGCAATCGAAATATGTTTCAATAATCGTGACAACAATTCTTGTGAATGCGAATCTTTTTGCCATTCGAGGAGCGAGTCGGCGACAGTGACGCCGACTCCGTCTATTGTTTCGAGTTCTTCTTTTGTAATCTTTTTAATTTTTTCAATACTGCCAAAATGCTCAGCGAGCAAGAGCGCTGTCTCTTCACCAATATGACGAATACCGAGCGCGAAGATAAATCGCGCAAGTGCTACTTGTTTACTCTTTTCAATTGAAGCTATCAGATTACTCGCACTCTTTTCACCAAAGCGTTCCATTCCCACCAAATCACCTTCTTTGATTTCATAAATATCTGCAGAATCTCCAATGATTCCTTCTTCCAAAAATCGTTCAACCAATTTCTCCCCCATACCGACAATGTTCATCCCTTTCTTTGAAACAAAATGTTTGATACTTTCGAGTTCTTGAGCAAAACAACGATTGTTCGTGCAAAAGAGCGCAGAGGTTTCGTCTCCAGTACTGGTCAAACCTTTCTTCACTGAGCTATTGCAAATTGGGCAAACGGTCGGCATTTTGAAGGCTTTTTCCTTGCCGGTACGAAGCTCAGTCAGCACACGAACAATCTCGGGAATAACATCACCTGCCTTGCGTAGTATCACTGTATCGCCAATTTTGAGCCCGTGGCGAGCTATTTCGTCGGCATTATGAAGTGTTGCTCGAGAGACCAAAGAACCTGCCACACGGACTGGACGCAAATGAGCTACTGGTGTCAGTGCACCAGTTCGGCCGACTTGAATAGCGATATCTTCCACAACAGTCGTTGCTTCTTCAGCTGGCAATTTATATGCCACACCGAAACGCGGAGACTTGGCAGTGTAACCAATCGCTTGTGAGACGTCGAGTGAATTCAATTTGATTACTACCCCATCAACACCGTATTCGAAACTGTTTCGTTTCGGAGCAAGTTCATCATAATATGCCTGTATGTCGTTTTTGTCAGAACATTTTTTGTACGTATCGTTTACAGAGAATCCAAGTTTTTTCAAAAGTTCCAATGTAGCAATTTGTGTATCTGGTTTTGTTAGCTTTGTATCAGATGAAGTGAGCTTGTCGATCGCATAGACGAATGTTTGGATATTGCGAGATTTGGTAATAGACGGATCAAGTTGGCGCAGTGAACCTGCAGCAGCATTTCGAGTATTAGCAAAAAGTGCCTCACCGTTTTTTGTGCGCTCTTTGTTAATTTTTTCTAAATCACTTTTTTTCATCCAGGCTTCAGCAACAACAATCAAATCAATGTTGTGTGGAAGTTTCTTGGGAATAGAATCTATCGCCAATACATTGTGTGTAATATCTTCACCAACTTCCCCGTCACCACGTGTTGCACCTTGAACTAATTGTCCGTCTTTGTACGTCAAAATAACTTTGAGTCCATCAATTTTATACTCACAGACAAAATTTTGTTTTGAAAAATCATAACCTTCCTTTTCGATGAAACGTGCGATTTTGGCAAACCATCCATCAAGTTCATCTGCACCAAAGATATTGTCGTATGACCACTGAGAAAATTCGTGCTTCACTTTGGTGAATTTTTCAACTGGTGCGCCGCCGATTTTTTCGGTCACTGTACCAGCTTTTTTGAGTTCAGGAAAATCTTGTTCCAACTGCAGAAGCTCAATCACCAACGCATCATAGGCTTCGTCGGAGATTTCTGGAGCATCGAGTTCGTGATAGTTTGCACGATGAAGCTCGATAAGATCATGGAGTTTTTCGATGCGATTTTGAGCTTCCTTTTTGGTCATTATGGTCTTATTCTAGCATTTCAAACCTATTTAATAAAAGTCGAAAAAGGACTTAGGTACAAGGCACTGACGAGCGGAAATTGAAACTTTTAAAAAAGAGTTTTCAAAAAAATTTATTGGAAGGTCACTTCGAGTGCTCGTTCCACCCGACTAGTATTATTACTATCACAAACATTATATCCTCGTACAACAATACGGCTAACTTCATCATTCATAGTGTCTTTTTCTATGTCTATTTCAAAACAAGGTTTATTGTTTGCAGAGGGGGCAGGTACAGGCCCGAAAGAAAATTTTCTGTATGACATATTACCAGCGGCACCTAATATATCAGATAACTGCACCGTTATAGCGCTACCGAGCTCGGGATCTTCGATCTCTAGACATTCAATATTACCACTTGTTAATGTTCCTAAATAATAATGATACAACGCACATTCCATGCCAGCATCGGCAACATACATGGCGGTCTGTGAATCAGAAGCGAGTCGGGACAAAATTCTTTGTTTGATACTAATGTTTGCAACACCAGCAGCCAAGGTAGACAAAACAGTTATAACTAAAATAGTAAACAAAATAGTATACCCACGATATTTTGTGATTTTATTTTTTTCTTTCGTATGTAATTTTGCATTATTTACATTAAACATATATATGTATTTATCTACTACTATGCCCCCCAATTATATAGAGCACCGATATAAACCTTTTGGCGAGTATATCCTGTTTTATTTTTCCAACTAACTGTAACTATCATAACAAATTTGTCAGAAGCATTTGCAGGATAAACGAAACGAATTTTGCGTTCAAATGTAGTAATATCACCATTCATTGCCGGACCAAAGAAACCATAGTATTTTTGAGCTGCGCCGGTGAAAAATCTAATCGGTGTACATAGTCCATTTTGGCATTGCTGAACATAGTCAGCAAACATATCAAGCTCACAACCATCTGAAGTAAAACATCCACTATATTTAGCATTAAAAGTACTCCAATCACCATTTTGAGAACCATTATATTGGTGTTGGAATGAAATTGTATCGCGATCATTTCGAATATAATCCATTGCCTCATCAGCAAGATATGAAGCAGTGATCGTGTCTTTGAGAGAGCTCGTGTTGTTTACACTATCTCCAACTAACGACAAGATTGCAGTGACCGCCAATACAAAAATAAAAATAGCAATGAGTGTTTCGAGCAACGTAAAACCTCGCTTGGCGATATATAATTGCTGTTTATTATTGCTCATATTGTCGTTGAGTAAAAAAAGTTTGTAATTTGAAAGGCGATTGTTCTTTGCCGACCATAGCAACACCTTCCACAAAAACACCAACTCCTGGTTGACGAGCATCCCCAGAAACAGCACCGACAACAGAAAATCGTAATGTTGTCACATTCAGATCAGGAGCAGTGATTGGTGCGCATTCATAAGGAGAATACCCCCAAGGAGAAATACATCGCTCAATATAACCAGTGGGGACAGTTCCTGTGTAGTTGAATTTGAGTTGATAAATATATGTATCTTTTTTTTGAGGACCAACAATACGGTCATCGATCTGAAAAATAATACTTGAAGAACCTGCTATTGGATTATCTGTGATCATTGAAAAATCACAATTTGTATTGAAATTCATAGCCCCAGAATACGCACCACACCCATAATTATATCCATACCGAATATTGCGAGACATATTTTCCATAGCGAAATTTAAATTATCCATTACTGAACGCATTGCTTGAGATTTTTTGTTTGCATTATTGACTGACATCAACACAGAAAGACCGAGCACCATAACTACAACAAAAATACTTGTCGCGACAAGTAATTCAACCAGCGTAAAACCCTGATTGTTTTTTTGTATAAATTTTTGTTTGTTATATTGAAACATATTATTACTCTTTTATTTTATCGCAATTTGTCCTGTATTCCATATAGTAATTATCTTTTTCATATTATTTGCTGCAGTGATCTCTATACTGACATCACTAATAGGTACACCAAAAACAGTTGATTCACACACATTAGAAGCCAGTTGTCTGATTCGACAAAATTGAGCATCTGGTCTTGGTCTTGTAAAATATATCGTAATTGCATCGCCTGACACCAAACAATCCATTGATCCATTGAACACCGGCACCCCGATCAGATTACTGGTACCATTTGATGACACACAAATATTTGTAATTTTTTCACTACTTAAAAAAGTAATTTCCTCAAGACATTCGCTATTTAACAACAAGGCACCCGCACCACAAACTCCCGGAACTGAATCATATATCCCCCATGTACCAAAATCGACATCAGCAAAAAGTGCATACTTTTTTTGCCACGGAGAACCTGTTGTATTGAAATCACCAAAATAAATACCGAATCCTTGCAATTGATCTGCAGAATATTGTGTTTGAAAATTCTGAAAACCAAGTGCATATCCTTGCACTTTTCGTATCGACATTGCTGTGTCTTGAACAACGTTCTGCAGATTAGCACTATTAGAAAAAGATCGAGAGTTGAACAAAATAACAGAAGCAATCAACACAAAAATCCCAACAACAACCAACATTTCCACGACAGTAAAAGCCTTCTTTATACGTAGACGGAACATTGTATTTCTTTTATATAATTTTATTTTGTTTTTTTTAAACATGTTATTTCTTAGTGATTAGGTTCAAGCGTCAAAGGTCAAGTTTCGATGCACTTGGCGAAGCCAGTCACATCACCTATACACTACTTCTAGCTAATTCTAAACCAATTCAAAATAGAAAAGACATCAATCCTTAATAGAAAAACAATAAATGTAGCTATTGCCAAAAAAGGACCAAATGGTACCTGACTTTTCATTTTGAGAGAACCTCTGCGAACAAGCATCACTAACAAAGAAAAAATTGCACCGATCCAAAAAGACATCATTACAACAGCAATGCCACGCTCCCAGCCAAGTAACGCCCCGATAAGAATACCAAGGAGTGTGTCTCCCCACCCCATCCAGCGTTCCTTTGAAACAAATGAAAGCAGCGCAAAAGGTGCTGCACAAAAAATAATACCGTAGAATATTTCAATAAATGGTACACGCAATACAATAAATGCATTTGCCATAGCAACGACAATCGCAGTATACACAACAGTTGTTGGAATCATTTTGTGTTTAATGTCATATACAGAAATAACAATCAATGAAGAGAATACAATTGCGTACCCTGCAAACAAAGAGGTAAACACAATCGGATTACCAAACACCGAAGACAATACAAAAGCAATGGCCCCAAACACAAAACCCGTAAGTAATTCAATGATCGGATACTGTGGGGAGATTTTTGACAAACAGCGTGTACACTTCCCACCCTGTACAACAAAAGAAACAACAGGGATAAGTTCTTTTGATTCAAGTATTTTATTACAAGAAAAACACTTTGAACGACCTGAAACAAATGATCGCCCAGTACCGATTCGATAAATAATTACATTCAAAAAAGAACCGATAATTAAACCGAGGACAGAGAACAATGTGACGAGAAGTATAGTATTCATATATCAAGTATACCTTTTTACAAAAACTAATCGGTGTGAAAAACTATAAAAAAATAAAACCCGCAATCGCGGGTTTTATTTTGACTAAACTGACTAGTTACAAGCTGTAGCTGATCCGATTGTTGAAGTAGCTGATTTTGCCATTCCCAATGAATCAATACACCAGAAACCTCCTGACTTAAGAGTTGCTTCTGCAGCCCATACTGTTGCAGCATCGTTACAAGTAGTTGCAACACCTGATGATGAAAGAGCACCTGCTCGAGCTTGAGCAACAGTAGGATCAGAACAAACACCTGCGTAAGAATTGTTTGTATCGTTGAAAATTTCTGCTTGTGCACGAATACTTGCCATGTTTGATTTAGTTGCAGCATCAGCACCTTTGTTACGAGCTGAACTCAATGATGCAAGCACCACTGAAGCCAAGATACCGATAATAGCAATAACAACCAACAATTCAATCAATGTAAAACCTTTAAATCCTTTTTTCATAATTATAAAATCCGTAATTTTTTTTGCGCCGGACGGCACATAATCTTGTAATGTTCTTATTATAGCACTGTATGAAATAAGACAAGGTGCAAAAGTGGATAAAAACAACGCAAGCTTCTAGCTACCAGCACCTAGCAAAAAACAGGTATCACTTGTTTTTTTGAATTTGACTAGTAGCTAGATGCTAGTCGCTAGGAGCTGTATTAGTTGATTCCTCCAGCAATGTTATAAATCGGCATAAGTACTGAAACGAGCAATGTTCCAACACCGAGCCCAAGTCCGACAATCATGAGTGGCTCAATCAGTCCAACCATTGTATCAACAGCATCATCAACTTCACGTTTGTAGAACTTTGCCAAAGTTTTCAAAATAGTCCCCATTGCACCTGATTCCTCACCAACCTTGATCATCTGAACTAGAATTGGAGCGATCTCTGGATGACCGTCAATTGAATCAGAAAAGGTTGTTCCTCCTTTTACTTTTTCAGCGGCTTGTCTCAAGATGTCGTGATACACCTGATTGTCCACAACATCACCAGTGATTTCAATTGCACGAACAATTGGAATACCTGAAGAAAGCATGGTATCCATATTGTCAGCCAAACGAGCTAAGTACATTTTTCTAAAAAGTGGACCGAACACAGGTACGGCGATTTTTGTTCTATCCAAAAACTGTTGCCCTGATGTTGTCCGTGAAAGATATACAACATATCCAACAAACGCAAAAATAATAATGACAACAAAAAACCCATAATGAACCAATGTGTCACTGGCCCACATAACCATCTTGGTATACCATGGAACAACTTGTCCACTTTCGATAATAATTTTTGAAAGCTTCGGAATAACGAGCACCAACATCAGTGTCATCACAGTAAAAAAGATACCGATAACGAAAGCAGGATAAATCAAGGCGTTCTTGATTTTTTTGGTCAAAGCATATTGACGATCAAGATATTCAGCCAAATAAGAAAATGTCTGTGTGAGCTTCCCAGATTCTTCACCTGATTTGACCATGGAAACATAGAAATCTGAAAAAATTTTAGGATGCTTTGATAGTGCACCAGAAATAGATGAACCTGCCTGCAAATCACTACCGATTGTTTCGAGTGCCTTGGAAAGCATTTTGTTTTCCGCATTTCCTGACATCAAATTAAACGCCTTCAATGCTGAAACCTGTGCCTCAAACAAGGTTGAAATTTGCCGTGACATAATCACCACGTCTTTCATGGGTACGCTTTCAAAAAAAGAAAGATTGAATCCTTTTTTCTCATCCTCAGAAACAAGCGTAACCACAACCAAACCTCTCCGTTGCAATGCAGTAATAGCGGCATCTCGAGTAACAGCCTCAACGATACCGTTTTTCTTTTCACCTTTATCACCAACTGCTTGATACTTGAAATTCATTGATTAGGCTCTAGGTTCTAGGCATTAGGCACTAGGTCTTTGAGAAATTATTTTTATAATACAATTATACATTATATAAACACAAAATGTTTGTTTATTATTTGAAAAATGCAATCTGTTTCAAAGAAGATTGTATTTTATATTTTACATCAACTGAGATAACGCTCTCGGATTTGCAGAATACGCAAATGCATTTTCTTGTGTTATTTCTCCGTTTCGTACCAGTTCCACAAGTGAACGATTCATATCGATCATTCCTTGCTCTGTACCTGTTTCAATAACAACATCAATTTCATGAGTTCTCTTTTCTCTAATCAAATTTGAAACAGCCGGTGTATTGATAAGTAGTTCATATGCAGGAATTCTTCCTCCTGAAATTTTAGGAATAAGTCGTTGAGAAAAAACACCGAGCAATGAAGACGCAAGTTGGACTCTGATTTGATCTTGCTGCTCCGCAGGGAATGAGTCGATGATACGATCAATTGTTTGTGAAGCATTGTTTGTATGAAGGGTTGCCAATACCAAGTGACCAGTTTCTGCAGCAGTCACCGCTGTTGCCATTGTCTCACGAGTACGCATTTCTCCAATCAAAATAACATTCACGTCTTCTCGAAAAGCTGATGTTAGTGCCGCCTCAAAACTATTGGTTTCAATACCAACCTCTCGTTGGTCGATCAATGATTTTTTTTGATCATAGATATGTTCAATCGGGTCCTCAATAGTAACAATATGTGCAGCTCTTTTTTCGTTAATGATATCAACCATTGCCGCAAGTGTTGTTGTCTTACCTTGACCAACAGGACCAACAACCAAAAAGAATCCTTGTCGAGACATTGCAAATTGTTCAAGAATAGGAGGGAGTTGTAATTCTGACAATGATTTAATTTTTGGAATCAATCTCATCACAATAGAAATACCTGCTTTTTGCACAAAAGCATGTCCTCTCAAACGAGTACCTTGATCAAATTCATACCCAAAATCCAACTCCTTTGTTTTTAAAAAATTTTCTAGTTTCTCTTTGCCAACAAAAAAAAGAAGTATTTGTTGCATGTCTTCATTTGTCGGAACAGTTTTAGTTAGTGGAATTAATTCACCGGTAATTCGTATTTGAGGTATTCGAGTTGCAGATACATGAAGATCAGAAGCCCCTTGCTCGATCATATTTGTTATAAGATCGCGAATATATGTCTGATGATCCATAAGATTTAGTTTTTCTTACTAGCTAAAATTTCAGCAACACGACCAATAACCTCGGTCGGAGTAGTGTTTGCTTTGACGATGTACCCACTCACACCAAGTGCTTGTCCGCGAGCAACATCAGCAGATTGCCCCCGATTTGAAAGTACAATCTTGATTGCATGAGGAATCAAACCTTCAGCATTGATAACTTCGAGCATTTCAAAACCGTCCATTTCTGGCATCACAATATCCATCAACATAATATCAGAAGTAAGACCTGCTCGTAATTTCTCCAAAGCAATTTTGGGACCAAGTGCCGTATCAACTGTATAGCCCGCTTGAGTAAATTTGAGCGCGTACATATCAAGCAAAAAACTGTCATCGTCAACAATCAAAATCTTTTTCGGTGTATCCATAGTGTTTAAAGTATAACAAAAATAATAGATTTCTTCCTAGGGCCACAGAATGTGCAAAACTTATGAATACCGCTTATACGGCAACATCTTCAGAATCATCATCTTGCCCCAAAGTATACACTTCAGTCATCGGCAAAAGCCCATTTAGACTCTTGATAAAACCGTCTTCTTTCATGGTGATCATTCCCTGTTTACGTGCAACTTTCATTATCTCTTGTTCTCCAGGAGACTTCATAATCAATGTTTGCATTTCCTTGTCTACAATAAACATTTCGTGAACCGCAATACGCCCTCGAGTTCCTGATGGACATTCTGCAGATGGAACTGTTTCAATTATGGTGTCTTTGAGCGGAATTTGAGCTTTTGCTTCCGGTGTCAAATCTCCAAAATATTTATTGTACAATCCTTTGATTTCTTCTGAGGCTGGAACTTCTTTGCGAGACGATGGGTGTGTTGCTCGTACCAATCGTTGACCGACAGCAAGCGCTAGTGTTGGCGCAATAAGATACGGATCAACGCCCATGTCTATCAAACGAGGTACCACTCCGGCAGCATTATTGGTGTGCAATGTTGAAAGCACCAAGTGACCGGTAAGAGCCGCTTGAATAGCTAGCTGTGCAGTTTCTTTGTCACGTATTTCTCCAACCAAAATAATATCTGGGTCTTGACGCAAAATAGAACGAAGTCCCGAAGCAAACGTATAACCGATTTCAGCCATCACTTGTGATTGATTAACTCCTGGCAAGTTGTATTCAACCGGATCTTCTAGCGAGACAATATTTTCTCCATCACGATCAAGCGAAGCAAGCATCGAGTAGAGTGTTGTTGTTTTACCAGAACCAGTTGGACCAGTAATCAAAATCAATCCGTATGGCAATTCGAGTGCTTTTTTAACCAATTCCAAATTGTGTGGAGAGAGTCCTAGTTGCTCAAGTGGTTTCAATCCTTTTTCAGAATCCAAAATACGCATCACAACTTTTTCACCGTATGATGTCGGCATTGTAGAAACACGGAAATCAATTTTTCTTCCGTCAATTTTTGAAGAGAATGATCCGTCTTGTGGTTTACGTTTCTCATCGAGACGAAGTCGGGCCAAAATTTTGATACGAGCAACGATTCCGTTGTACGTATTCATCGGAAGCACGAGTGATGTGTGCAGTGTACCGTCCACACGAAAACGAACATTCACTTTGTCGCCGTTATTTTCGATGTGAATATCAGAAGCATTTCCCTCGATTGCGTGACGTAAAATCACGGCCACGATTTTGATAATCGGCGCATCTTCCACAATCTTGCCATCGTCGGTTGATTTTGCGTCTTGTTTCTTTTCAGCAACAGAGGCATTCGCACTCTCGAGTTCTGTGTCCATTTGAGACAAAGCTTGATCTACTTCACCTGTAGTGTTTTTATAGTTTTCAACAATTGCTTCAAAATCTTCTTTTGAAATCAAAAATTGCTTGTATGGGATATTTGATTTGACTGAAATAAACTGCAATGCATTCATTGCTGACGTATCTTCAGGATTCAAAATACCCACCTCCAAAACATCATCTTTGTAACCAATCGGAACAAATAGATAATGACGTGCAGCGTCTTCTGGGATGTATTGTAATAAATCTTGACCGACATCTTTTGCTGTAATACTTTTGACAGGTATACCAAAAAAAGCACCTTTTGCATCGCGAATAGAAACACTCGGAATTCCCATATCAAGCAATGCTTCATCTAAATTTCCTGAAAATTTTTGAACAGCCAAATTTCTTGCATCTTGTGCAATTTCTCGACTCATTGCTTTTTTCTCAACAAGAATATCTAGATAGTCCATAATTATTGTTTGGGTGTTACTGATGTATTTTCGACAGCTGTGGTAGTAGTGCTCACAAAAGCACCTTCTTCTGTTCCGATTGGAAGAAACGGATTGGGTCTACCGATGGTCGGTTCTGGTATAAGTGGTGTTGAATAATCAACAAGAGAAGAGAATGCTTGGTTTGAAAAAATACTTTTATCGAGAGTGATGGTCGAAATACCAGCAAGTGATTGTACAAACTTCTGATTTATAACATCTGCTGAATCTGTCACATTAACACCCGATTCATCTGCAGTAGTAATTGCACCAAGATTAGGTGAAATAACATACACATAAGCAGCATATCCCCCTCCTCCAAGTATCCCTATAAGTAATAATATTTTTGCTATTTTTTTCATATTAATTCTTCAGCCAATAAGCTTTGATGGTAATAGTATATTCGTACACCGGTGTCGTCGAAACAGTTGTTTCTTTGATTTTTTTAGGATCATTGTCTGGCTGAGCAACATTAAAGGTAACAGAAACAACATCAATCAAACGCAAACTTTTTTCTAATTTCTTGAGAAAAACAACAAACTGTTCGTACGGACCACTTACCGTAAAAGTAATTAGCGCTGAACCGAACGGTGACGTATCGGTTGTTGCTATTGGTGAACCAACAGTAGTTGCATGAGGTGAGACAGGTTTTGATCCTGCTGTACTCTTGTCGGCTGTCGCTATGGGGTTTTGATATTGTGCTTTTTTGAACACCAAACCGCTTTCTATTGCGACTTTTTCCAAATCAATCACCAAACGAACATTATCAATAGTGTCAGGGATCATTGTGTGCAATTTGTCTATATCCTGCTGTTTGATCGTACGATAATTTGAAGAAAGACCGTCTTGAACCGTGCGGTATTTGATTGCATTATCGATAGCCTGTGTAAGGCCTATTTCATTTGATTCCATAACACCAATAGATTTGTACGTTGGCAGTGTATAGAAAAAGAACGTTCCTATTGCAGTCGCTATTAAAATGAGTGGTGTGATAAATTGCATACGATTTTATTGTGTACCTTTATATATTAAAAAGGAAGGATTAACGGTAAAATTTAAATTGAATGTTACTGTTCCATCTTTTTCACTTCTTGTCACATTAGAAAAAACAGGATCTTGCAGATTTCTATTTGCAGAAAAAGCATCTGATTGAAGCGCAATAGAAGCATATGAACGAGCGACACCAGTCATCGACACATTTATTAGTTTACTCTTGTCAGGAGAACTATCGTCAATTTTGTAATCAAATTTTGTATATTGAATTGACTTCAAAGTAGTCTGACCGAGTGCTGTAAAAATTGGTGACAAACTCAAATGACTCGACAGTAACTGGTTTGATGATTTTATTCGACGGTCGAGATCTTTGATTTCTTCCAAAAACTTTGTATCAATAGCATCTTCTGATGTTTGGATTTGTGCACGTTTTTGTTGAAAATCTTTTACCTTTGTTTGTTTCAAAAAAAACGTCCCTCCAGCAAGCGCAAGAGAAACAATCAACAGAAATATACCAATGAGTGGCAATGCACCTGAAGACCGTCTAATAGTTGCAGAGGAAATATCCCGCTGTTCTGCTAGAGGTTTTTTGGGGATAAAAGCTGTTTGTGCTGCTAGTTTTGGATCCATATAATGATATTAAGAATCAAGTGCGCGAAGTGCGATTCCGATAGCTCCAGAAAATTCTGGTCCGATAGTTACCAATGTCGGAGCAAGAAAGGCTGGTGCGTCGACCTTATAAAAAGGATTTCCAAGTACTGTTTCTGTTCGGAGATAGTCGTATGCTTTTTCGGTAAAACCTTTGACCAACACTCCTCCACCAGTGAGAAATACTTTGTTGATTGATCGGTTACTGGTACGTTCATATTGTATCATTGCTGTGTTTATTTCAGAAAGAATAAAATCAACACTTGGCATCATTGCCTTTGCAACTTCTTCACCTCGTCCATCAGAATTCAATCCGTAATCACGTTTCCAGTTTTCTGCTTGCGCAAAATTGACTTCCATTGATTCTTTGATTGCGTTGGTAAAATCTGCACCACCTTTGTTTACAATGTGCGTTGATTTTACGATACCATATTCAACAATTGCGATTTTTGTTTTTGATGCACCGACATCAACGACGACAACTGGCGCTAGCTCGTGTGTCAAAATAGCACGCACTTGAGAAAACGCTTCAACTTCAAAAGAAGAACTTTCAACTTGTGCTTGTGCCAAACCATCTTGATATCGTTTGATTGCTTCGTTGTGAATAGCTACTACCAAGACTTCGTTTTTGTCTTCAACAACTTCTTTTGATTCTTGTGCACTCATATCAAACACATCTTTTTTGGGTAACAAAAACCAATCAAGTGTCACCTCTTCAATCGGTACAGGAATATATTTGCGAGCCTCTGTCGGAACAACATCTTTGAATGAAGTAGTCGGAATTGATACTGGAATTGATAGCACAAAAACCAATGCTGAATATGTTGGGATCACACATTGAACCGTCGTGCCAGAAATACCTGATTCTTTGAATAGCTGCACAACTGATTGTGCAATAATTTCTGGAGTCAGCGCGATTGGTTTTCCAACTTCTGTTTTCAAAAAAGGACCAAGTGCAATAGAGCCGTATGTTTCAAGTACTGCTTTGTTGTTTTCTTTTTTGATCTGCACTACTTTGATTGCAGACGCACCAATATCAAGACCGACAACACTGCCATGCACTGTTCCGTTACTTGCAAAAAGTCCTTTGATCGTGTTTGTGATTTTCTCAATTATTCCTTGCATATATAATAAAAGTATACCATGAAGCCATTATCCTTCTATGCACAAGTAGTTAATTTTTTGTTTCCAATCAATTGCGCCGTTTGTGGCGCAAGTGGGTGTATTTTATGTGAGGGTTGTTTTGGTGCATGTGATACGACAAACACATACACACTCCCGAAAGACACGCTTGCGATTTTTTCATACAAAGACAAAACGATTCGACATATTATCAAAAAGATAAAGTACAACAATCGTCACGCATATACCAAAAGTTTTGGGCCATTATTGAACGAATTGATTGTCGAAGAACTTGCAGATCGATTGATTCAATCAGATCAATATATCCTCTGCCCTATTCCGCTTTCAAACAAGAAAAACCGTGTCCACAATCATGCACAAAAAATCGCCGAAGCAATCCGACAGCAAAACACTGGTGCCACCATCAAACAAATACTGATCAAAAAGATTCAAACCAAACAACAGGCACACATCAGAAACAAGAGCGAACGTATTGCAAATATGCATGGCGTCTTTGATACGACAGACGTGTCCATTGCGTCGAATATACCAATCGTTATTGTTGATGATGTGATTACTACCGGTGCAACGATGGCAGAAGCAATGCGCGTATTGAAAAAACACTACGGCAAACATCGTACGATTATCGGTGTTGCGATTGCACACTAAAAAAGCGACGGGACCAAAAGGTCCCGCCGCTTTTTTAGTTGTAATTACCTGAAGTAATTATTCACGGTTACCACCGAATCCTCCGCGGTTTCCACCACCGAATCCTCCAGTACGAGCTGGACGTTCTGGTTGTGGTTTAGCTTCAGATACAGTGATTGCGCGTCCATCAAGTTCAGTTCCATTCAATGAATTAACTGCGTTTTGTGCTTCTTCAACAGAAGACATTTCAACGAAGCCGAATCCACGTGAACGACCACTCATTTTGTCTTTGACAACACGAGCAGAAGTAACTGTACCAGCTGAAGCAAAGTGTGCTCCAAGAGTTTCATCTGTAGTAGCCCAAGCTAGGGATCCTACGAACAATTTGTTTGACATATGCAAAAAATATAAACTAAATAATAACCGTAAGTAATTTGACACCAGTGGACACCTTTTCGAACTTACGATTATAATCCAGAGGATTATACAGACGAGAATAGTTGGCACAAATAGACAAATCGAACTTACCTACACACTATACCACAGCAATACAGATGTACCTAATACCTGTGTATTACCAATTTATCGGCTCTTTTCCATGTTTTTTGAGATAGTCATTACACTTGGAAAAATGCTTACAACCGAAGAATCCTGAGTGTGCCGAAAATGGCGATGGGTGCGGAGCTTCGAGTATGAGGTGTTTGGACTCATCAATCAAGACTTTTTTACTGCGTGCAAAATTGCCCCACAAGAGAAAGACAATATGTTCATGTTTGTCGGAAATTGTTTTGATAACCGTATCAGTAAATGCTTCCCAACCTTTGCCTTGGTGCGACGCAGGCAAACTTGCAACAACTGACAAAATCGCATTCGGCAAAAAGACACCTTGCTGTGCCCAAGTCTCAAGATTTCCATTTGTAAAATCTTTTTTGATTCCGAGATTGCTTTCAATTTCTTTGTAGATATTTTTGAGTGACGGTGGAAGCTTCACGCCATCTTGCACCGAGAAACACAATCCATGTGCCTGCCCTACTCCGTGATACGGATCTTGCCCGAGAATCACTACTTTGATTTTTGAAAATGACGTGAGTGAAAATGCATTAAACAAATCTTTTTCTGCAGGATAGATTGTTTTGGTTTTGTATTCACTTGTTACAAAAGTCATCAAATTTTTGAAACTATCTGTTTCAAAATAATCACGCAAGACTGCTTCCCATTCTGGTTCGATTGAGATTTTTTTGTTCATAAAAATGTAGTAAGCCGAAATTACTTATCTAAATTCAGGACTCACATATGCATATGAAAGCTGATTGTATTCATCGGTTTGATACGCGCATACACCTTGCTCATGCCACAAAACAAATTCCTTGATACCACTATCTAGTGCAAATCGACTACACACCGTACAGAGCGGTTCGTAACATTTAGTCATATTTTTATCACCATCTAGTCTCATAAAATAGATAGTCGATCCGACAATCTTATCTGAATTATTTCTCAGTGTAT
>CAYUGY010000012.1:0-3692 GCA_964444515.1 uncultured Candidatus Saccharibacteria bacterium
TTGAATCAAAAATATCATCTATCATACTTCTAAACCAAGGTTCTACAGACGGAGCGAGTGTGGTGTAATCGACTGTTTTAAATCCGTTACTGTTACTTTTCACTGGTAACTCAATCTGACCTTCATCACTGATGTTTAATTTTTCAGGAACACCGTGTTCGTTACCAGGCATGGTTATTGATTTCTGATTGATTTCTATTTTATCCATGTACTGTTTTTGGAACAATGGTTCTTCGTATTTAGTATTCAATACATCTTTGTTAATAACATGTTTACCGTCAACATACTCATGAATATGCGGTACCCCTTGTTCGTCAAATTCTACTTTGTATGCTGCGTGCCCAATAGCGTCTTTTGTTAGACGGATCTCAGAACCATCAGTTCTAATATAGTTGTCAGCCTTGGCTAATTCTGCAGATTTATTAACAGCAAAAGAATGCAAATCCATTCCCTGCTTATAACCGAGTTGTTCTGCTAAAACGGTATTGTTTTCAATATCACGAACAATACCAGAAGTAACTCCATCACCTTTTTGAACTACTGCATGAGATAAATCAACTGTCTGATGTTCAGCTGCTGTAGTTCCAGTCGCCACACTTTTCATTTGCTCGGCAACACTAACATGTTCGGTAACAGCTGAGTCGGTCTTCAGTGCTTCAGTTATTTTTGGCGCCACACTCAAAGAATCAGTTGTAACATGTTCTGTCTTCACAACATCCTTCACTATAAGCATATTTGCTTCTTGTTGATCAGTCTTTAGTGCTTCTTTTAACCCATTTCCATCTGGTGTATGGTGTCCCCAAAGCCATTGAGACAATGACGCACCCGCAAGACCAAACAATGCTCCTGTTCCAGCTGACTTCAAGGCTTGCTTAGTAATATACACCTGCTCAGCTTTTTTCAATTCGGTCCGTAGACTTTCAGCAGCACCTGTTACTTTAGTGGTACGACCTTCTGCGCGACCAATAATTCCAGATAGACTAGTGGTAAGAACTTCACCCTCTGAAGCTTTTTCCAAATATTTTTGTGACACACCTTCTCGTATTTGTTCTTGGATATTACTATCACTAATAGCTAGTTTGATAGCAGCTTTTGAAAGTGCATTGTTCAAGATTATTTTTTCTTCGATTCCCTTTTTTCCTGTAGCAAAAACGATTTCACCTTTTTCAATTTTCTCTCTGGTGTAATCAAGACGGCTTTGCAATTGGGCTCTCCAAAAAGCAACGTCTGCTTCTTTTTTTGCAGTGTCAATTTTATGCTTCATTCTATCAACAGAGAATTGTAGTTTTTCAATACCACCTAAACGTTCACCACCAAATTCAGATGCTCGTTTTATTTCATCGTAGTTATGTTGCAAGTCAGCCTTTACAGTATCATCTGTTTCATTTTTAATTTGCTCTTCGAGTGAAGGTAACAACGTTTTCATTTTTTCTCTATAGGCGACCGCCATCTCTTTCGCTTCTTTTTTATCAACATACATCAACTCATCACGAGAAATTGTTTTTTCTACATCTCCTTCTTTGACAACAAAAGAACGATTATTATTAGTTATTCCGTCACGTCTTCGAGTGTTTGCCTCATAAGCAAGTGTTTCTTCTGTTCTCTTTTTTCCACGCAAATAACCAACTGCACCAGCGACAATAGGTGCAGCAATTACTGAAGCAAGACCAAGACCAGGAACAGAGGCCATCGCAGTAGCACCTTTTCTTAACATACCACCTCCTACCATATATTGACCATTATCTTGTATATATCCAGTAAAGTACCTCTTCCAGACTTTTCCATTTTCAATTTGTAAAAATGCTTTTTGCATGCGAGGTTCTGAGGTAAATAGACGATCAACATTCATTCTCTGTTCTATTTGTGCGATAGCGACACCCGCTTCTTTTTCTGACATACCTCCAGCTATGAGAGTTTCAAGTTGATTATCTTTGGCATATTCAAAAGCATTTTTTGCTTCTTGATATTTTTTCTGCAATTCTTTTGGTGCTTCAGAATTACTCCAATGTTCTGGAATATGGGCGAATTCATTTGCACTCGTATTCAAAAAAGATTTCTTTGCATTATAAATAGTAGCTTCTTCTGGTGTCTTAAAATCCGGTGCAGTAGAAAGTCCTATTTCATCAAAATAATCAAAATATGCTTTTCCTTTTTGTATTTCAATTGATCTACCAACAACAGTTGATTTAAATGCTTCAATATCTATTTCATTTTTTTTGACATGCACCATTGCTTGTTTTTCGTATTCAAGCAATTTTGCATTTTTTGAAAAAGTCAGTTTGAAATTATTTTTTATTCTTGCATACCATGGACCTTTGTTCGCATTCTTCTTATTGAGATGAAACATATCTTGAGCCCGGAGCTTGGCTTCTTGAGCACAGAAACCTTGCATTCGTTCTAACATCACAGTTTTCTGATCAGCACTCAATCCTTCTAACTGAGACATGTCCAACACTGTTTCCTTCGTTCCGTCAGCTTTTGTTGTTTCAGTTTTGAAATGATCAGGAAAAGACAGGAGTAATTCTGCATCAACTTTCTTATTTTTCTTTTCTTCGACAATTCGCTGTTCTTCCGCTAATTGTTCTGGTGTTTTTTCTCTTCGGAGCGGATCAGACATCATTGTCAACAATTTTTTCGTCAGCACTTTCGCTGCCCCCTTTTTCTTTGCTGGTGGTTCGGGTTCAGCCTCTGGTATATTGGCAAAAGGCTCATTTTCCAATGACTGATTTTCAGACGGATTGTGTTCTGTTTCATTTTCTAAGACTGGAGCTTCTTCTAGTGTTGTTGTCATATATTTCTTCTAAAATACTTAATAATATTAGTCATTAGCTAATATTTATTGTACTGTGAAAAACATCTATTGACCATATGAAAGGTGCGGGTTAGCATTATATCTACGGGGTTCTCTGCCCTTTTATACCGACACACAGATACGATTTTACCTTTGTTTTTCAAGGAATTCTGCAAAACTGACCGATTGTAACACTCTATATATATGTGTAGAGCATCAAGAAAGCTTATTTATACAAAAAAACCAAAAAACGTTTCTCCCTCTCCTTGTGCCACACCGAAGAAACACTTATATCGAAACAAAAACCTAACACTTGGGACAGTGGTGTTATTTGCAGTGTTTGCATATACAACAACCGACGCTACGGTGTTTGATAAGATTGCCGCTTTTTTCCAAAGTAAACCTACGGTCAAAAGTAATTCTCAAACCGTTGCACTACTCGACCCGCTCACTACTGCCGAAAACAGTGGTATTTCAGTTCTTCTTGAAGGAGATGATTCTTTGTCTGCTGAAACAGGTCCGATGGGCACACAAGCCGATATTGAAGACTATTATCCAACAAGTGATGAGATTCAAATATACGTAACAAAAAATGGTGATACATTGAAAGGTATCGCAAAAATGTTTGATGTTAGTCCAAGTACTATCATCTGGGCAAACAATCTTGATGCAAATACAAAAGTAATAACAGGTCAAACACTTGTTATTCTTCCGGTGTCTGGATTACGTTATGTACCTAAAAAGGGTGACACGGTCGCAGGTGTAGCAAAACGATTTAATGTAGACACTGAAGATATCACTTCTTTCAACGGCATATCTACATTGACCGTTGGTGAAGCAATTATTATTCCAAATATATGAATTTTATACATAATAAATACTGGGATTTTAGGCTTTCCGG
>CAYUGY010000012.1:3702-19926 GCA_964444515.1 uncultured Candidatus Saccharibacteria bacterium
CGTTGGTGAAGCAATTATTATTCCAAACGGTGAAATGGAAACACCAAAAGTACCAGAAAAGAAACAGGTAAAACAAGTAGCAAAAACAAACAAAGAACCAGTGATTGTTAAAAAAGGTGAAACAGTGTTCGATAGAACTATTGGAAGTGTCTTTAGTCTAGCTGGTCCACAAAAAGGAGAGACTGTTGCTCGTTCAAAAAATGGAGAAAAAACATGGGGCTTCAACGCACCATCATACCCAGGGTATTACATATTCCCTGTTGATGGAGGAATCAAAACACAAGACCTTCATGGATTCAACAGTGTCGACATCGGATATCCAGGCAGAGTCGGCGGTGCACCAATCAAAGCTGCTGCTGCTGGAAAAGTTATTGTTGTAAAAGACGCTGGTTCAAATGGGGGTTACGGAAAATATGTTGTTATCGCACACGACAACGGAACACAAACACTCTATGCCCATAACTCAAGAAATGCAGTTTCTGTTGGTGACACAGTAAAACAAGGAGAAGTAATTGCATACATGGGCAAGACTGGACACGCAACTGGGTACCATGTCCACTTTGAAATTCGTGGAGCCAAAAATCCATTTGCTACAAGTTTTAGTAGCAACAACACAAGTAACGACTAATGTAGTCTTACTAAAAAGCGGCGGAACCCAAAAAGGTTCCGCTGTTTTTTATTCTCCAACCTTCGGTCGATACTGCAATGCTTCAAGGATATGTGGAATTTCAATTGCCTCTTTATTTTCTAAGTCAGCAATTGTTCGAGCCAATTTAATCACTCGATGATATGCTCGAGGTGACAGTGCCAATTTTTCTGCACTCGCTTTCAAAATAATTTTAACTTCATCAGAAAGTTGCACAAACTGATTCAATTCTTTTGTTGTCATTGCGCTATTAGTCATCTCACCTCGCTTCAATGACTTAAAACGTTCGTATTGTTTTTTGCGAGCTTGCAACACCTTTTCACGCAACACCTCACTTGTCTCACCACTCTTTGCAGTACTCATCAGGTCATCATACGAAACGTGCGGAACTGCAATCATAATATCAATACGATCAAGTAGTGGACCTGACAACTTGCGTTCATACCGCAGGATATCGTGCGCACCACAAACACATTCTTTGACTCCGCTTCCTTTGTATCCGCACGGACACGGATTCATTGCGGCAATCAAAGAAAATCGTGATGGAAATTGCATCGTACCTCGTGCACGAGATACGGTCACGATGCCGTCTTCAAGTGGTTGCCTAAGTGCTTCAATTACTCGTTTTTCAAACTCAGGAAATTCATCCAAAAACAAAACTCCTTTGTGTGCCAGTGTTACTTCACCAGGACGAGGGTTTGCTCCACCGCCAATCAAAGCAACATATGAAGAAGTGTGGTGCGGTGAACGAAATGGTGGAACAAAAGAAATTCCTTCTGACACTTGCCTGCTTCCAACAATCGAATGAATACCGATTACCTCAAGCGCGGCTTCTTTTGAAAGCGGTGGGAGTAGTGTTGCGAATGCTTTTGCGAGTAATGTTTTTCCAGTACCAGGGGGTCCATACAAAATAACATTATGATTTCCTGCAGCAGCAATCAACAGTGCCCGTTTTACACTTTCTTGCCCTTGAATATCTTCAAAGGAAATATCGTACAACTGACTGACCGAGGGTTGTACTTCCTTGGCAACAGGTAACACAAAGGGTTTCTTGTGATCGAGATGTTCAACCAGTTCAGATAACGAATTGAAACCAATGATTTCAATTGCATCAACAAGCGAAGCTTCTACCGTGTTTTCACTTGGAACATACAGCGTCTTGATTCCTCTTTTGACACAAGAAAGCGCAATTGGTAACACTCCTTTGAGCGGACGGACGCTTCCGTCGAGTGACAGCTCACCAATAAAAACACTGTCATCAGGTATCGGTTGTAAAAATTCTTCTCCAACAAGTAGTGATAAAGCAATAGCAACATCATGATATGCGCCTTCTTTTTTTAATTCAGCAGGAGCAAGTGCAATTGTAATTTTTTTTGTACCAAATTTATCAGGTAGTAAATTACTATTTCGCAATGCACTCGTCACACGATTTTTAGATTCTTCAACTGCCTTGTCAGGCAATCCAACAACAGCAAAAGAGTGAATACCCCGTTCAACATCTGATTCAACGGTGACAATCGTTCCTTTGATTCCGAATGGTTGTGCTGATAGCACACGAGCAAAACTCATAAATAAAGCATAGCAGAAAAAGTTAGTAGTAAGTAGTTAGTACTTAGTAGAAAAAAGCGACACCAAGGGTATCGCTTTTTTATGTTTGTGATTTCTACTTACTACTACCTACTAAGTACTTACTTGTTCTTACTCATTAATGTGTTCTTTGCAAGTTGGAGCCGCAGGGTTTGCCTCAATTCTCTCTGCTTCAATTTTGTTGCCACAAACTCGACAGACACCGAAAGTATTTGATTCAAGTTTTTCCAATGCTTGTTCTACTGATTTCAATCGTGCAGAGAGTGCACTAACAGTAGAACCTCGTTCCTCAAAATCTTCGATACGATCCGCCAAATCATTAAAATCTGCTTCTGGTCCAGCATCCTGGTTTTCAGGAACAACTTCCCACATACCAGTTGTTGCATTAAATGACGCAATGTCAGAAAGTTCACTTTGTAACTGTTCTTTTTCTTTCAAAAGCAGTTCGTGTTGTTCAAGGTGTTGATCTTTCATTTATAAAAATGATTTTACAATCAAAAAATATGATAAGGCGAATCGATAGCTTCGCACCATTATGATACCATACCCCCAACCTACTGCAACAAAGGATTTGTTGAACTATGAATTCTTTCTAGCAATACACGAAAAACCTCTTTGTTTGTCGTAATAATCACTGTTTTAGTGTTTACAATAGACCATAACAAAACAACTTGACCAAACTCATCATGAAGCACTCGAACGTTTTGATTTTCAATCACCGTATCATCAAATGTTTTATAGAACAACGGGTCCGCAGGAAGTGTTTCGTAATCAAACAGCGGTAAAATGTTTTGCGCCATTGTTTTTTCCCATTCATTCATCCCTTGAAAAGACCCGTCTGTCCCAGACAACGTGAGGATAATAAAAGGAACCGAATCATCTGCTGTTTTTACTGCCCCCCATTCAAACATTCCATTCGCTCCGACAACCAATTTTCGAGGGATATTTTTGTCGATAACTGACAACAGTTGTTCTGTTGTCACCGGTAGAACAACCCCATCGCTCCGTTCATTACCAAAAGCAATTCTAGTAACACGTGCGTTTGAAGCATTTTTAATATAACTTTTCTCTAGAGTGTTTTTGAGTGTTTCTATATCAGCAGGAAGCGGCCCGACTTTGTCTTGCGCATTGAAAAAGATAAGCGGTTGTATTGGAGGCAATACTTCTACGGTAGTTTTTTGAACATAATTTTTGAGACTGATTGCAAGTATGACAACAGTAGCAATAGAAACAATAATTCCAAAAACAAAAAACAACTTATTAGGAAGACTTGCGAGTGTTGTTGATTTTCTAACATTCTCTTCGGCTCGTTCTTTTTCGATTGTCATCTTCACCAAAGAACCTTGTTCACCAGTCAACGCTTGCGCAACGTCTTTTTTGAAAGTTCGCACAGCACCTTGTGCAATCAAAATATTTTCTTCAGTTGTAGGAGTAGTATCTTTCACAACATAAGTATAACAAATTAGTTACAAGTTTATAGGTTGTATTTGTTGAGTAATCATTCCTAATAAAAAAACAACTCGTGTCTCTCGAGTTGTTTTTTTATAAATTTATCTGTACCCCATGAGATATTTTCTAGGATTCTCTGATAGGTCAAGAAAATCATCTACCGCTTCACGAAGTTTCCCTGAAGTAGATTTACCGAATGAAACAACCTCAACTTGTGTTCCGTAGGTGTTTTGCAAATACTCTACCATTGGAATAAAGTCTCCGTCTCCCGCAACAAGCACAACAGCATCAAGTCGTGGTGCCATCTTCATTGCATCAACAGCAAGTCCGACATCCCAATCACCTTTCTTCGCACCACCAGCAAATACTTGTAAATCTTTTGTTTTTGTTTCGATACCAAGTTTTGTCAGTGCTTCAAAAAAGTTTTTTTCATCTCCTGCTTCAGAAGTGATCACATAAGCGATTGCTCGTACCAGCTTTCTTCCTGCGATTGCGTCTTTGACGACTGCACCAAAATTCACTTTTCGTTTGTATAAATTCTTTGCACTGTGATACAAATTTTGCGCATCGATAAATACACCGACACGCTGTTCTTTATGTTTAATAATTGCCATATAAAAATAGTTTAACTAACTGTATTAAAAATTGTTGGTGCAAATAAGCACAACAACACAATGTAAGTATAAAGGAAAAGAACCCGAACCACTAATAAATAAAACACCGATACGGTGTTTTATTTATTACGCCTTTAGTTTTTTTGAAACTTCCTCGAAACGTTTCTTGTCAGTTTTTTCAAGATATTTGAGGTGAGTACGACGATCAGCTACCATTTTGAGAAGTCCGCGTCGTGAGTGAGCATCTTTCTTGTTTTTCTTAAGGTGAGTAGCCAATTCATCGATACGAGCTGAAATCAATGCGATTTGCACCTCTGGAGAACCAGTGTCAGTTTCGTGAACTTGGCTCTTTTTGATAAGATTTTGCTTTTTCTTTGTTGTTAACATTGTAGACCAATAGTAGCATATAAGCCAAAAATAAGCAAGCCCCGTATGCTCGGGGCTTTATATCTCATTTATAAACCGAAATAGCCATAAAAATCATTGGACCAAACCAACAAAAGAGGAGGATTATGAGTATAATAAAAAAATATTTTAAACCCTTATCAACCAAAACACCGTTTTTATTTGCTTCTTCTAGATCTGTCATGACAATAATTGTTATTCCTTTTTTATTATCTGCTTATACGAGAAAATTTGCAAATAAAAAGCCCTCTTATAAAAAAGAGAGTTTTTTAAACCTTGGATTAGTAACAGGACGAAAAACTCGATCACCTTTAGATAGATGTCCTATCTCGCCAAACTTGAAAGACCGAAACAGCCAACAATCCGCGTGATAGAAAACAATAATGGAAAGAATTTTCCCGTTGTCATCAAGACAATGAAAAATATTTGATCCGTTTTTACCGTTTACAAGAACACCTTTTTTACCACCCGACTGTCTTGCTGCCATTGAGCAAACAACAGGAATCAGTTTTTGTAATTTGGGTAATCTTTTTTTGAGAACACCACGTAACATCTTAACCTCTCGAGCACAACGAGCCAAATCACTGTATATGAGTTGGTTTTTCCTCGATTGAAGTTTTTCAGGCAGCACAGGTAGTACTGTCTCAGCAAAATCAGCAGCGGGCCTTACTCTGTTTTTATTACTAGCATCAAAAAGTTTTTTAGTACTCATGGAGATTCCATCAATAATACAGTGTGTGTTTTTCAAGAAAGAACGTAAACGCTTTGGTGTACGAAACACTTTTTTTGTTTTGTTATTTTTCATTACTTATATTTTTTTAGAAAGAACTATTTGAAACCATATTCTATACAATTTATAAACCTTTTGTCAAACATTTTTATACCTTGGCACAGCGACATATCTACTTCTGATTGTGCGACATTGAGCTATACTTATATGGTATATGCACGATCTCAATCAACTCAAACGACAATTCCTTGAACATGTCGAAATAGAAAAAGGACAGAGTCTCAAAACGGTCGAAAATTATGACCGCTACCTTACTCGATTTCTCGCATTTGCCAAAGTCACCGACCCAAAAGATATCACTGATGACATCGTTCGTGAATTTCGTCTTTTTCTCAATAGACAAACAGGTATAAAAGTTCGCGGACAATCAGCCAGCACAATGAAAAGAAACACGCAAAATTATTACCTTATTGCACTTCGAGCATTCCTTCGATATTTGATGAAAAGAAATGTCACTTCCCTGTCACCCGACCGTATTGAGTTGGCGAAGATCAAAGAACGCCATCTTGATCTCATGACAACTGCAGAATTACACCGATTATTATCTGCACCAGATATAACTAGCACTGTTGGACTTCGAGACAAAGCGATTCTTGAATTATTTTTTTCTACCGGACTTCGTTTGTCAGAACTATGTTCATTAAATAGTGATTTGGATTTATCGCGCGATGATTTTTCTATTCGTGGAAAAGGTGAAAAAGTTCGTGTTGTCTTTTTGTCTGAAGAAGCCAAACAAGCAATTCGTGACTATTTGAAATCACGCAAAGACATGAATGAAGCAATGTTTGTGCAAATATCGAAGAACAATATCGGCACTGGTCGACTCACTCAGCGTTCAATCGAACGTATTGTTCGTCACTATGCGACCAAAGCAGGTATTTCAAAAAAGGTTACCCCGCACGTTATCCGTCACAGTTTTGCAACTGACCTTCTTTCAAACGGCGCAGACATTCGTAGTGTCCAAATGATGCTCGGCCACGCAAACATTGCAACGACACAAATCTATACCCACGTAACCGATGCTCAACTTCGTGATGTGCATAAGAAGTTTCACAGCAAAAGAAAATAAAAAAACTTCCCGAACTGGGAAGTTTTTATTTTACTATTCAAAAAAAGATGCACTGAGATTATGATTCTCTTTGTATTTGAGTTTATTAAAACTCTGAAGCTTTAGTGATTCTTTGGAAAATTCTGGATCACGAAATTCTTGTCTTTCTTCAAAAAAACATAATGTTCTTTTTGCATCAGAAAGGTAGATTAAAAATAAGCCATATTTATTTTCATCTCTTTTATTTTCGATACAAAAATCATCGTACCTTGTTTTCTCAAAAAACAAAAAGAAATCTGAGGCGTGTATAAACTGTCGTCTTACACATTCAACAAAAAGGTCTTTTCTTTGTTTTTCCAAAAAACGTAATAGCTTGTTAATAAAAAATAACTCTTTTTCTGTGAGAAGGTCTTTTTTCTCTCCTGTTAAAATTAGCATGTGTTCTTTTTTTTTATTTCCGTACAGATTCTATATACAATAGTATTAAAAGTCAAAGAGTAACAGTAAAAAAGCCACTTAATAAAAATGGCTTTTTGTCTATTAATTCTTTATTTACGATCACCCTTTCCTCGGTGAACATATGTTTGACCAGATATCATTTTTGTCCAGACATTTTCTCCTTGTTGAAAAAAAGCATATATCGACAAAATGAATCCGTACAAAAGTACAGCATACAAAATAATAGAAAAAATAACTTGCAGTAAACTGACCTGAGTGTTTCCAACACAAAAATTGTTTTGAAACCAAGAAGATAACAGTATCACCACCAAGAGCGAAACACTAATTACAATGGCTCGCATGTCAGGATTAAAACTTTTTTTCTCAGTTCCTTTGATAATAACTTTTCCATCTCCAGGATCTGGAAATACGATAAAAATAAAAGAAAAGATTGCAGCAAGTCCGAACAATGCCCAAAAATAGATTTTGGGAAACGGCATGATGGCCATGAGTCCTCCGATAAATGGGGTTTCAGTATTTGAAAGACTCATCAGTACCACAAGAGTGGTACAGCAAAACAATAGTGTTTTTTTCATTTTTATAAAATTAATTCCTTCTTTAGAATACTCCCCTTTTATCCAAAAAACAATAGTTTGTTATACTATCACTATGAAAATCATTTCTTGGAACACTAACGGCGTCAGAGCGACCGACAAACAAGGATATCTTTTACCACTTTTTGAAACAAAACCAGACATTGTTTGTCTTCAAGAAACCAAAGCCGAACTCGACCAATTACCTGAAAGTGTAACTCATATTCCAGGCTATCAGTTTTTTATTTCTCCCTGCAAAACTCGCAAGGGATATAGCGGTGTTTCAATGCACATCAAAGATAGTGTAAAAATTGAAAAAGTCGAATACGGTTTTGGAGTGAAAGAATTTGATGACGAAGGACGCACTATTATTCTATATACAAAAGATTTTATTCTACTCAACTCATACTTCCCCAACGGCGGAGGTGGACCTGTTCGCCTTGATTACAAACTCCGTTTCTATGATGCTTATTTGAAATTTTTGGACAAACATAAAAAACTCGGCAAGAAAGTTATTTTCTGCGGTGATGTAAACACTGCTCATACCGAAATCGATTTAGCTCGACCAAAAGAAAATATCGAAAACACCGGCTTCCTGCCGATTGAACGTGCATGGCTCGACAAAGTTGTTGATCATGGATACATTGATACGTTTCGTACACTACATCAAAACACCAAAGATATGTACAGTTATTGGGATCAGAAAACTCGTGCTCGTGATAGAAATGTCGGCTGGCGTATTGATTACTTTTTCGTTTCAGAAAATCTGCTCAAGCAAATAAAAAAATCAGAAATGCTGACTGATTACTTAGGTTCCGACCACTGCCCCATTTTTATTGAAATGAAATAATAGCAAAAATAAAAAACGACCTGAGTCGTTTTTTTGTTTATGATTTTTTATGCATTCAAAATTTGTGTAGCACTATTTTTGACTTCCTTAGGATAATTGTATCCGTTTTTAGACAAACCATAAATGTTTTCTTTTCTCTTGGCAACCAAACTATCATATGTTTTTTGATCTACTGTTGCAGTATATGGTACTCCGCTCGGGCGAGAATATTCATCAGGTGTTTGACCAGGCATCGAATCCCAATATGCTTTGATAAACGATTTACGGTCATCCATTGAAAGATGCAGTGAGTAACCATCGGGACGAACACCCCAACCAAGTTCACTCTCTTCCCATTTCTGACAGATTACCTCAAACTGTTGTGGTGTTTCCAAAATATTTAAAGCTTCACCAATCTTTTTTGAAATACGTTCATACAAATCTTTGTACTCAGTATTTGTCAGTGTTGCAAAAATCGGAAAATAAACTTCTTTGGTCTCCTTCACAATAGATTTCTGTTTTTCTTTTGTACAACCAGGAAGGGTGCGCAAATTATGCAGACGATCAATCATTTTGAGTGCGAGAGCTTTTAGATTCTCCATCATTTGTGTGTGATAGAATGCTTCACTAGATTTTTTATCAGTGAAACGAATTCCATCAACACCAGGCTTTGTTAGGGCAATGACAAGGTTCGCAATCGAAGGAGAAAAACTTTTCTCAATTCGAGCACGAGCAATCTTCACAAACTGATCGTAACCTTTTGTCCTGTTGCCGAAAATCGGAGCATCTTCTCCAACATCATGAAGCAAGAATCCGATAATGGCCTCCACGTCATACCAATTCAATTCATCAAGCATGATAATTACTCCTTCGCGTGGATGTTCAAAATATCGTTCACCAGTATCACGCACTTGTGGGCGATGTGCAGCTTTCGAAAGATCGTAGACATACATGATATTGTCTATTTCGGATTGATTTGTTGTGTGTTTTTGGAGACGAGCAATAAACGTTGCCCTATTCTCAATAATGATATTTTTCATATTGTTTGATTATTTATATTGTTAATTACGCTATCTATCCTGAGCTTAACAGTACCTGAATATAAATGTAATAGATTTTTTACTAAAAAATCATTTGTTTTAAACATGTTTTTACAGTTTAGTGTAATATGTTATATTTTATATATATAAATGTAAATACTATTTTACAATATGAAAAACACAAACACCCTCACAACCCTCGGATTCACTGACTCACAAGCCAAAGTCTATGAAACCTTGCTCGAACACCCTGCATTGCCAGCACGAGTTGTTGCCCGAAAGACCGGAATTGGGCGTGAGCTGACTTATACAATCCTCGAGCAATTGATCGAAAACAACTTAGTTGAGAAAGTCAAAATCAACAACAAGGTGACATTCTTCAAGGCTCGACACCCTCGCGAGTTGGAGAAATTTGTCATCGAAAAGAAAACTCGCGCCAAAGAAGCCGAAAGTGCGTACGAGCAAGTGATTCCCCTGTTGCTTTCAACCTTCAACAGTGTTCACAATCATCCACATATCCAATTTTATGAAGGAATCGAAGGCATAGAAAAGACTTATGCAAAAATATTAGAGGAAGCGAAAACTGTCTACGTCTTACGTTCGCTCTTTGATTATGAAAACAAAGAAGTCCGTATACTGACAACTAAGCAACTTGAATCTCAGGCAGAGAAAGGAATCCGTTCATATGTACTCTCTCCGCACTTACCTCACATGGCAAAAACGGTCCATGCACATAGCATGCGCCGCAATATCACCCGCAAAGTCTTACCTAAAGAAAAATTAACCCTGCCAGCACAGATCATCATCTGGAATAACAAAGTCAGTATCACCTCATTCAAAAACGAGATTGTGACCACAATTATTGAAAGTGAAGATATTTCAGAAACATTCCGTGTCCTCTTCCAATACATGTGGGATTCTGTTCAATGAGTAGCTGCTTAGTTTAAAAAAAAAATAGCTATTTGTTTTTCTGCTCATTTTCGTGTATGGTAAAAGAAAAATATGGATGAAATTATAAAACTTTTGTGGGAATATCGTATAGCTACAGGTATAGGATGTTGGACACTAGTTTTGTTATTCATCCTCTGGATTTTATTTTGTACAAAAACAGAAAAAACTCATCACCGCTAGTAATAGCGGTTTTATTTTTTCACAAAGAAATACTTCCCAAAAACTTTCTTCAACTTCTCCGCTTTGCGCGCATTGCGAGAAATCACGAATTTGTTTTTTCCTCGACGTTCGATAATTTCTTTTAATGCTTCTTTGGATTTTTCATTAAATATCGTGTGTGTTTTATAAAAACGATCGATTGCATTGGAGGTTTTTTCATCAAGACACACTTCAATCAAGAAATCACCAAATATATTGAGATAATAATTGTCTTTAGGAAATAGTTTGTTTTGAAGTGTATGATATTGCAATAATACCCCATCAAACTCTTTAGAGACAAACAGATCCAGTTCGTTTTTATTCCCTGTCAGCATGAACAACTGCTTCCCTTTTTGCTTTACTGCATCAAAAAGCTTTTTCTCGCTTTCGTAACGAGCAAGCATAAACCATTCGTGTGGGTTATATAGATATATCGACTCTGTGCCCGTAACTTCACTCAAAATACCGAATGCATGTCCCCAGAACATATCAGTACTGTTCGGATTCTTAAAGGTATAAACAATTTTGTCTCCATCCTCCAATTGCAAGAAGTCCTCACTCGGTTCTCCGTGTGTTGTATACAATCGCTGTGCCGTTGCAAAATATTCCGCCATCCGATTGATCCACAAATGCGACAGTGAGACATATTTACTCCGCACCACAACAACCTCTTCTTCCTTAAGCTTCTGCAGAATTTTATATAGCGCCTGCTTTGTTGTCCCCTCTCGTTTTCCTTGAATTTTCTGTAATAACTCAATCGTACCCAAAGAGCCTTTCTGCAAAAAGAAAAGGATGTACTCTTCTATTGTTTTTGGGTTATATATCACTCCACTATATTAGCAAAAAGTCAATATAAAGTCAACTATTTGTTTACTTTTATATCGAAATAGCTATATTTATAGACACATTGATAAATATATAGCATAATATTGGTAGAAACAGTTCATTGAAAGATTTAATTGGCTGCCCCAGATTCTTTGAGGGAGTTTGAGACAACCAATTAAATATCAAATAAAATGAATCAAAAAACGATATCAGCTTTAGAAATACTGGCACGTATATCAGTAGTATTTTTATTAATAGGAACAATGATTTCTATTGAACAACAAGATTTGAGGCACATTGCAACAGGCATATCTTTGTTCGGAATATTTTTTATATGTTTTTTTGCATATCCAAAAGAAGGATGGGGAATTTTTTTTCAATCAAATAATTCTGCCCCAGAAAAAATCATATATTTTATATCTACAATAATTATTATAGCCGTAGGTTTTTCGTTTTTCCTCTATGGTGTAAGTTTATTTTTACACCATTACGATTATGACACGGTCTTCAATTTTTTAAGACAAAGGGGCTTAGTTTAGCTTCGAGTCAAATAAATTCTTGGATCAAGAATAGCAGGTTTCAAATTAAAAAGTTTGAAACCTGCTCATTATTCAGCTCATCAAGTAATTGGTGATCTGATAGTGAAAAAGTTCTTTAAACAATTAAATATAAAAAAATGTACACAAAATTAATTCCGATCCTGTTTATCATAGGCTACGCTTATGTTTTAGGTATACCCGCATTTCTTAAATGGAAATTATGGGTATTTAAAATCTGGCTTCTTGTAGGATTCATAGCCTTAATGCCGATCATGTATTGCTATATAAAATACATCGTGGGGCCAATCGAGGCTTATGATAACAATCCTCGGTTAGTTGAAGTAAAAGCAAACTTTGACGGCAAGGATACTGTTTTGAACATACTGATCAGTCACCATGTCGAGAAGTTTGACTCAGGCGACACCGTTATAATGTCTAAAAGTTTTTGGAGTAATGATTTCAGATTGAAAGATCTGAATTTCGAACTATTCAGGGACAAATCAGTGTTACATGGATTAAATGACATAACACTTCACCGTCAAAATAGATGGTCATTAGATGAAGGGCTGTATCACGGGGAAGAAGCAGATAACCATGCGGTTTTATATGAAGCAAATAAAAAGGTAATTGTAATTCATGACCCGAAAGAAGATTAAATTCTAAATCCCAAAAGCCGGACGTTGTCCGGCTTTTTTATTTCTCACAAGTATTTTTCTGGTGAAAAATCTCGCGAGCCCGCCTCGCCTCGCCAGGCTCCGGCCTTGCGCTAGTGTTCCTACACTAGCTCACCCCGTGTTTCTTTCGTAACTTCCCTACTTCTTCCCCTTCTAATTCTTCTTTTTTCTCTTTTCCTTTCTCCCCTAGCGCTTTCAGTGTCGCATCGTCCATTTGTTCGTATTCCTTTACTCGCTCAGTGAGTATTTCAATCATATTTTTTTCTGGGTTATCGAGGACTTCTTCAAGTAATGCATTCAACATCCAGCCCATACGCGGTCCGGCTTTGATTTGTAACTCATTCATCAAATAGTTCCCGTCTATTGCCAGCTGTTTCACTGAAATTGGGTCACGCAAGCATTCTTCGATCATTGCGTGATATTTACGCAAGCGATAAGGTGCTTCAGTTTTACTCATCCCTACTCGGTCACATTCACGCACCTGCATCAATTCCCAAATATGATCGACACCAACGTTTGCCACCACTCGACGAACCGCAGAGAGTGTAATTTGTTCCGTATCAGAGAAGAACATGTGTCGGCGCACCATATTAGTCACATAATCAATTGTTTCCCGTGAAAACTTCATTCGTTCAAGAATTTTCTTTGTCATTTTTGCCCCGACTACTTCGTGGCCGTAAAAAGTCGGCTTGGCTTTGGCACTTGGGGTTCTTTTGGTTCGAGGTTTACCGATATCGTGGAAAAGTGCTGAAAGACGGATATCTGTTGCATATCCTTTGTCAGCAGCGTGTTGTACCGCACCGAGCAAGTGTTCGAACACGTCGTAAATGTGTGCCCCGCCTTGATGACAGCCGATTCCCTCTTCTAACTCTGGGATGATATATTTCAGCAATCCCAATTTCTGCAACAAGGCAATTCCCTGTGCCGGACGAGGACTTTCAATAATCTTCACAAACTCATCTCGAATACGCTCTTGTGAAATATTTTGTATCAAATGTGCGTGTTCGGCAATTGCCGTCAGTGTCTCCCCTTCAATCGCAAAATCCAAGACTGTGGAAAACCTCACTGCTCGCAACATTCGCAATGCATCTTCAGAAAACCGTTCTATCGGACTTCCGACCGTTTTGATTATTTTGTCCGTTATATCGGACTGTCCATTATAAAGGTCAACAATCGTGTCCTTTTCTAGGCTATAAGCCATGGCGTTTATCGTAAAATCACGACGTCCGAGATCCTCTGAAACGTTTCTTGTGTAACGAACCTCATCTGGATGACGATTATCGCTATATTTACCTTCTTTACGGAAAGGTGTAACCTCCACCATATAGTATTCCGTTTCATCTGAAACAATAGTATTTGTATCACGTGAAACGTTTTTATCTAGATTTATAGGTGTTTCTTGTGTAACAACAGGAATACAGACACCAACAGTACCGAAAATGTTCTCGTAAACTGTCTTTTCAAAGAGTTCTTGAATTTCTTCTGGAGTAGCACTTGTTGTCAGATCCCAATCTTTAATATCTCTACCTAAAAACATATCTCGGACACAGCCACCAACAACAAAAGCCTCAAAACCAGCATTTTCGAGTGTTTTTGTTACATGTGTAACGTAAAAGGGGATTAATTCTTTTTTTATTGGGTGTAGTTTCATTTTGAAACACTTTGTGCACCTGCCAGGACTCGAATCTTACAGATTCAGTGGCCAAATTGGCTATTTTTCGCCTTAGCTCAAAATAGCTCAATCAGGCTTCGAGTCCGTGCTCGTGTTTCATAAGAAACACTTGCGCGCAGGTACTCAACGTAATTACTGTGCACCTGCCAGGACTCGAACCCAGAATAACGGTTCCGAAGACCGCTGTGATATCCATTTCACCACAAGTGCTTTTTATATTGTTAAACGACAAGTTTATTGTACACTGTTTTAAATATTTATCAATCAATTTGCAAATAAACACCATCAATACTATAATAAAAAAGTTCTATATTTGCGGGATTGGTTTAGTGGTAGAACACGTCCTTGCCAAGGATGAGTCAGGAGTTCGATTCTCCTATCCCGCACAATAATTTAAAAACCCGAAAGGGTTTTTAAATTTGTCGGGATGGCGAAGTATTTTTATTCGATAAAAATGCGAGCGGGGAATCGAAGCCTGATTGAGCTATTTTATGAGTAGTGCGATATAAAATAGCCAATTAGGGTACTGAAACTGTAAGTTTCGATTCTCCTATCCCGCACAAAAGATCACAACATAAAAGCCTCCCTTAAAGAGAGGCTTTTATGTTGTCTGTATTGAAGTAAAATAATGACCCTAATATCACGGACTTCCTTTTTATCCCCTTATTTTTTAACAAAACTGTGGATAACTCTGTGTATATTGTGTATAAGACAGTCTCTTTGGTATGAAGGTCAAATGTATTTTATAATAAAAATCCCTTATATTATAAGCTTTTTTATAAAAAGACGGCCAATATTCAGCTTTTTAGACTTTTACACACAGGACTTTTATTCACAATCGTATAATTAGGAATAATGCCAAAAGTTTTTACCTCAAAAACCCAAAAACTGGGAGAAATAGGGGAGAATCTAACTTGTGCGTTTCTTATGAAACACGGTTTTTCTATTCTAGAGCAGAATTTTACTATCACTTCAGGGGAAATAGACATAATAGCAAAGAAAAAGGGAATTGTTCACTTCGTAGAAGTAAAATCCGCTTCTGCAAACTTTAATCACAGCGTTACACGTGCAACAGCCATTGATCCTGTTCAGAATATGCACCCGATGAAAATGAAGAAATTTCTCAAAACGGTACAGATATACTTATTAGAAAAAGACATTGTTGAAGATTTTTCCATAGATTTGGCTCTTGTGTATATAGATGAGGTTAAAAAGCAGGGGAAAGTGGAACTTTTTGAGGGGGTTTTATAATATTGCATAAAAAAATCCCCACCAACCAAGGTGAGGACTGATAAAATCAGGTTTGTTTATATGACAAGTTTAATTGTCATAATAACGTTTCCATCTACATCTTTTTTGGTCAAAACGTATCCGTCCTGACCATACACCTCTTCTCGTGTAATCGTATAATTACCGGAAAGAAATTGTGTTGGGAGTTTCAAATCTTGAGTAACCCAGAGATCAATGTTTGGTGAAGGGAAGACGAATCTTATCTTACCTGACATTTCTGTAGCATAACAACCAATTTTTTGATTGTTGGGATATTGTTTTCCGTTCTCGTCGAGAATTCGATGATCGGGACAGTAATACAAACCAGCCGCGCTATCTTTGAAAGATAGTTGCCACAAAGCACTTCCTCGATTTTTGTCAAAACGACCAAAATCATAAAAGGTGCCTTGCTGGTCAAAACCAACAATTTCCCACACATCAAATGTGCGACCAATAAGATCGTTGGGCTTTGGTGGAACATTTATAACCTGATCTTTTGGTTTCTGACAACTCGCAAGAACACTTGCAAGTATTGCGATATATATTATTTTTTTCATGTGCTTTTATTTAATTGTATTAGTATTATAACAAATAATAAACAAAAAGTCAATATACAAGAAGCTGACACAGAAAGCAAAAAAACACAGACATTTTCTG
>CAYUGY010000013.1:0-18129 GCA_964444515.1 uncultured Candidatus Saccharibacteria bacterium
TGGATGAGTGGTTTAAATCAACGGTTTACTAAACCGTCGGCTCGTAAAAAGGCCCGTGAGTTCGAATCTCACATCCTCCGCAAAATAGGAAGTCACTGGAAGTGACGACCATATTTTGCGCAGTGCAGAATACGAGCACGAAGTGCGACAATATTCTGCCTCCGCAAATTTGAATTAATTTAAAAACACACGATCACTCGTGTATTTTTATATCCACTATTTCCCTAGATTATTCATTCGTAGTAAAATCCACCATCCATTCAATCCCATATTTATCTCGAAACATACCAAAGTATGAACCCCATGGACTATCGCCCATCGGGAATTCAACTGTTCCACCAACAGTGAGTCCGTTGAACAACCGATCTGCTTCTTCTTTGCTTTCGCAGTTTATTGAAATCTTACTTCTGTTTTCTTTTTCATTGGTTCGTCCCATGATTTCCGGAACATCATTCCCCATCAAGACATTGTGTCCGATAGGTAGCGCAATGTGCATGATCTTGTGAGCTTCATGTTCTGCGACAGGAAATTCAGGGCTTTCCATTTCTTTGAAACGAGTAATATTTGAGAATTCGCCACCGAAGACAGACTGGTAAAAAGTAAATGCTTCTTCGGCATTTCCATTGAAATTGATATATGGATTGATTGTTGCCATAGTGATTTTTGAATTACGATTAATGACTTATACTATCATTTTTGAAATTATTTTTCTAATCATCAGAATTACCCTTATTTAACCAATATGTCATGCAGATACTCTCAAATAGATATTTGTTACAATAGAAGTATATGAAAAAAATACATTTTTTATTAGCAATATTATTAACGGTGCCATCTATTGTATCTGCCCATGTAAAATGGTTTGTAGATAGCCAAGAAGTCATTACAACATCTCACGCACTCACTCCTTTCTATAACATAACGAGTAAAGAAATATTTATATGGTCTATTATTTCTGCGGCTGTGGTGCTCATGTTTGCTTTTGTTGATAAAAAAATAAAAGCACCAAAAAAACTTCTTGCTTTTGGCATTACCCATGAAAAAAAGATAAATCGTGTCGCCCAGATAATATTAGGATTGTTCCTTGTTTCTGTCAGCTTTCTATGGAAAATCGTTATCTTGCCAGATTTTCATGTAAATAATTTGTTTGGTACAGTATTGCAATATGTACAAGTGCTCATCGGCTTGATGTTTGTATTCAACCTCAAACCGAGAACGGCTTCGATTTCATTGGTAATCATGACACTGGGTATTTGTCTCTCGTCTGAAGAAGGAATCGTTGCTGTACTTGAAAACGCACTATTACTATCACTTGGTATATATTTCTTTATAGTCAATTCAAAAGAAGATTCTACGGCTTTTACATGGCACAAACATGCAATTGAAATAGTTCGTATCGGTACAGGAATCTCACTCATCACACTTGCTTTTACAGAAAAACTCCTCTACCCCGAACTTTCACTTGCTTTTCTAGATACACATCATTGGAATTTTATGCAATCAATAGCACCATGGTTTACAAACAATTTGTTTGTATTAAGTACTGGTTTTGCAGAAATGATATTTGGCATATTATTCATAATGGGTTACATCACACGTATCACCACAATACTCATAGCAATATTCTTCGCACTATCTGTAACAACTATGTTGCTACAATTTGGTGCCTGGGAAGTAGAAGATCTTGTCGTGTATGCGGCAGCGGTCCTATTACTCTTCTTTGGTCACGGTAGAACAAAATTTTTTCATTTCAAGCTCGGTAAATAAAAAGTTTTGTATACTAACTTTGTCAGACAGATTAATCATTTACACTTATAAACATGCAATTATATAACATAGACATTCACATCATTCATTTCTTTCGCAGAGTCTCAATACCAGTCGCACGTTTTGGATTGTTTGTTGTATTCTTCTGGTTTGGCATATTGAAAGTAATAGAACTCAGTCCTGCTAGTGGTTTGGTGCAACGACTGTTTGAACAATCTGTTCCATTTATTAGCTTTCATTCATTTCTTATTTTCTTTGGATTGTTTGAATGTTTGATTGGAATACTGTTTTTGATTCGAGGACTTGAACGTCTTGTGATTCCATTACTCTTCGTTCATATGATTACCACGTTTGGCCCACTGTTTCTTTTACCAGAAGAGACCTGGAGTGGTTTTCTTGTTCCGACACTCGAGGGTCAATACATCATCAAAAACCTCGTCATCATTGCTTCTGCGATATTCATTGCAGCTCACGTGCATCCGTTGCCGAAAAATAAATAAAAAAAAGCCGGACAAAATGTCCGGCTTTTTTTATTTATTTTTCGGCAATATTACCCAATCATTTTTGGCAAGAAAATGATGATTGAAACTGCAAGTAATATAAATCCAGAAATTAAAACTGCTCCAGCTGCAACATCTTTGGTATCACGAGCAAATGGATGGAAATCTGGAGAAGTGAGATCAATGTCTATTTCAATAGCGGTATTGACCGCTTCAGTTACCAGCACCAACCCAATTGAAAGGAGTAAGAACATCCAATCATAATGAGTAATATGATAGCGACTACCAAGGAAAACTAAAACAGCACCGATGAGTATATGCAACCAAAAATTCGGCGTTGTCTTCAATAAAATCCCTACTCCGCGAAATGCATGAGAAAAACTTTTTGTTCTTTTAACTAGAGAAAAATCTTGTTTATTCATATTATTTACTAATGATCCATGGATGACATATTCATCGCACCATCTTTTATTTGACTAAAAATATCAGGCTGATCACTTCCTGTTACCTCAAGTACTGCCCAGGCACCTTTGTTCATACGAGCGAGTGCGTGATCAACAAGTAAATATTTCCCAGGTACATCAACAGTAAATTCGACAATCGAAGCACCACCTGGAAGCACCGCCGTTGTTTGCACATTCTTCTCCAGACTACCACCGATATTTGCCTCAGGATATACGGTATCAAAAATTTCTCCAATTACATGGAAAGATGATATCAGGTTCACTCCACCATTTCCAACATACATACGAATTTTATCGCCAACTTTTGCGTGCATACGTGGAACACTTTCTATTTTTCCATTAAACACTACATAGTTCGGAGTACCAGCAAGCAATGCATCTGAATCAAATGGTACCAAGCCTTTTTTACCAGTTTGACCTTGTGTATAAAATTCACCTTGTACCACATAGAACTCTTTGTCGACTTTTGGTAATCCTTCTTTTGGTTCAACCAAAATCAAACCGTATTGTCCGTGAGAATTATGAGTACTGACATTCGGCATTGCACAGTGATAAATATAGAGCCCTGGATTCAACGCTTTCCATTTGAATGTTTTTGTCTCACCAGGAGCAACATGAGTCAAACTTGCACCTCCGCCTGGACCTGTAACCGCGTGTAAATCTATATTATGATCATGCAAACTTGCAGAATCATTCGTCAAAGTAAGCTCAACTGTATCCCCTTCTTTGACACGGAGCATTGGCCCCGGGGTTTGACCATCATAGGTCCAGTAGTTCATAAAAATTCCTGGCGCAACTTCTGATATAACTTCTTTGGTTGTTAGATGAATTCGCACAATACCGTCTGCATCTGGTTTTTGTGGTTCACTTGGTACTTCATTTGGATCTCGACCAATATCTGCAACTTTCTCAAAACGGTTTCCGTATTTCAAAAATTCTATAATTTTTGAAAATGGAATAGCAGGAGGAACTCCTCCTGGTGCATGCGAATGCATAAACATCGGCATCGCAAAATCTGGTGGATATGTTTTGTTCGAAATCATTCCAGAGAAAAATGCTACGACCAACAAAAACAACGGACCATAAAACCATTTGTTTTTCAAAATAGGATGAAGTATTTTATTTTTCCACAAATAGACAATTATGATAATAACAGCAATAGTACCGACAATAGCCGATAATAGTTCAAAAATTAAATAGGTATACATATTGATAGTATACTCCCATAAAGATATTTCAACAAAAAATAAATTTAATAGGAGTTATTGTTTTAGATCAAAATTAAATTCGGCCGTATTTTTTGTAGGAGCAATATCAAACAGCTCTTTTGGGGTAATAATGACTAGTCCTTTGACTATTCTTTCTGGAAGAATTTCTTTTACCCACTGTTTTGCTTGTTCAAAACTCTCTCCTTCTTCGACATATACTGCTTGTCCTTTTATTTGATACCCAAACATACCAGACCAACAAACAAGTGCTACTTCTTGGTTTTCCAAAATATTTTCCAATGTTTTTTCCATAAAATAATTGATTAACCATATCTGTCCATCAACGATCTTTACCGATGAAATAGGTACAACATTCAACCCCTGAGACCCAAAAGTAGCTAATGCTTTTGAGTTTGCCTGCAATATAAACTGTTCAATATGTTTTTCCATAGATTATGTAGGTTATTTGCTAATATATTGATTATATAACAAATAGCCAAAGCCAAGGGTTTATATGTTTTTACCAGTATTTTATTGTTTTTCCTTAGAATAGAGAGCTATTTGACGTTTTGCGAAGATATCAGGATTCGGTCACGAGTATTTTTCTGCAGAAAAATCTGCGACCCCGACTCGGCTATTTTTCTGGTGAAAAATTAAGCCTCCGTCTTTCGAATCCTTACGCAAGTAAAGCAGTTTACTTGCTATATCTTCGCAAAATAAAAACTCCTTTTAAGGAGTTTTTATTTTGCGAAGATATCAGGATTCGAACCCGAAAAACCCACCATTTGGCTATCTTCATTCCTCGCATCACTTCATACACTAACGCGTACAAAGGCTTGGCGAGGATATATGGACCAAAATATAATCATTAAGGTCCGATAAAAAAGAACTCTGAATCTATTTTACCTTATTTTTCAGTCTTTTTCAAATTATGATTTTTTGAGATACAACAACCAATAATCTCTCTTATAAATTCGGTCATTGAATGTACTATATCCGGTTTTTTTCTCTAGTTGCAGGATATCAAAATATGCACCATAAAGCGCACGAATATCTTCTTTGGTAAATACACGTTCTGTTAGACCAATCTCTTTCAAAACATACGTATCTTTTTCTTTTCCTGGACTATCTTTCAATAGATTTTTGACATTCTTGTTACCATCTTTACACAAGGCTCTGACAAAAACATATCCTCCTGATTTGAGTACTCGATGCATTTCTTTGAGATACACCGCACGCCCTTTTTCATCGAGTGAATTTGAGGCAGTAACATCGAGAATCACATCAATGCTACCATCTGGAATGTGATATGGTTCACCGATATCACCTAGACGATAATCAACCGTCACACCCAATGCTTTGGCGCGTTCTTTGGCCAAAGTAAGTGCTGTTTGAGAGATTTCAATACCGATGACAGTATTTCCAAGCTCTGCCAAATAATTGGCATTACGTCCTGTACCACAACCAATATCAAGTGCGACACAATCTTCTACTTTGAACTTCTGTTCTTTTTTCAGGTATTTCAAAAACCGAACCGTATCTGCTTGCGGACCGTCTTTTTTGGTAACCAATTTTGGTTGCCGATATTCTTTTTCCCAAACGGTTCCTTGGTGTGACATACAAAGATGAATTAATGAGTATTCTTTTAGAAAAGATGATTGACCTTCTTGATAAAAAGTTTCGTCGCTTCTATTATAATCAGGTTCAACACATTCCATGTAATAATAATCCAAAGATAAGAAAAAGGAATTGCTGATGTATTAAATACGGTCAATGCAAATGGTAATGTCACTGTCAGCACAATACACACAAGACCTATCAATACTGCACTATTTAATCTTTTATTTGAAAAAGGATTATACTCCCAAATAAATTTTTCTAAATTTCTAAATGAATAAGAAATGGTCAAAATATACGTCGCAAAACAAGCAAAGAAAACAGATCTCACTACACCTGCATCTGGAATCATTTTGACAAGAGTATAGTATAGAACAAAAAGTAATACTGAACTCAATGTCCCAATACCAAGCGACATAAATTTTGTTTTAAAATTAAAAATTTTATTATGTTTTTGATTTTTCTCGACAGTAAAATACGAATCGTACGCAAAAGCAATTGCTGGTAATGTCCCCGTAAGAATATTTACCCAAATAATTTGAAGCGCAGAAATAGGCAGTGCAAGCCCAGCGATTAATGACCCTGCAATCACGAACACTTCATCAAGAGAACTCGACATCAAGTAAACAAAGACTTTTCGTATTCGCGAACGAATTTTATATCCTTCAATAATAGCATCAGTAATCGTTTTAAAATTGTTATCAAGGAGCACCATATCTGACGCACTTTTTGCGACATCACTCCCTGAGCCCAATGAAATACCAATATCCATTGCCTTTAATGCCGGAGCATCGTTTACACCGTCTCCTGTCATAGACACGGTCTCTCCAAGGCTTCGGTACAAATTTCCAACACGCATTTTATCTTCAGGAGTAGTGCGCGCAAATATTTTTATATGGGGCAGCAATTCTTTTAACTGCTCGTCTGAAAGTGCTTTTAACTCATCACCCGTTAGTATTTCTCTGTCAGTCGCATTGATGCCCACCAAACGTGCGATAGATCGAGCTGTTCCCATCATATCGCCGGTGATAATCTTTACTGCAACACCTTTTGACATAATATCAGCAATCGCAACAACCACATCTTCACGAAGCGGATCAGAAAAAACAAATATTGATACAAGAGAAAGTCCTTGAATTAATTCTGGAGCATCATCAGCGTGCCGACGACCTAACGCGATAATTCTTTTTCCTTCTTCAGCAAATGCGGTAATTTTAGCCAGGGCGAGGGCTTGCTCCTCTATACTCAAAGATGAGTGTTTAATCAACACATCGGGGGCACCGAGAATAAATGTCTCTGCACCCTCTTTGTAGACAGAGTATTTATGAACTGAATCAAAAGGAACAATTAAATTACCATGTACTTTATTTGTAGTATCAATTCCAAATCGATACATACTCTTTAAAATAACGACATCAAATGCACTTCCAGAATACACCCAGTTCTGATAGTTAGCACCTACTTTTTCTACTGTTGCTTTATTATTAAGATATGCTAAATAGATGCACTCTTGCTGCTCTTTTGTGAGTGTATTAAGAGGCGAATTTAATACAATATCTTTTGTAATTAAATCGCTAGCTGAATAAATAGAATCGAGTGATAACTCGGCTTTTGTGAGTGTCCCTGTTTTATCAGTAAGAATGAGTGTCGTGGAGCCAAGTGTCTCTGCTGCAGAAAGCTTGCGAATGAGTCCGCCTTTTTTGGAAATTGACAATACTCCCACAGATAAAATAACGGTAAGGGTAATGGGCAATGCTTCAGGCACAGCCCCCACCGCAATAGCCGATGCAAGAACAAGCATATCAAATAAATTTTCACCTCGATATATTCCGAGCAGGAACACAAACACAACCACAAAGAGGACAAGAATAAATATATACCAAGAAATTTGTTTTACTGCGTGCTGGACCGGAGTTTGAACTCTTTTTGTTTTAGTAACATTTTGTGCAATTTTTCCAATTTCAGTACGGTCACCAGTTGCAGTGACAACCATCAGTGCCACACCTTGACTCACATATGTTCCACAAAAGACTGAGTTTTTCCTTTCAGCAATTTGATTATTGTTATTTATATCAGTGTTCTTTTTGACAGGCACAGACTCTCCCGTCAAAATAGATTCGTCGACATACAGATTGGTTGCTTCAATAAGTCGCCCATCTGCAGGGATGCGATTACCTGCAGATATGCTTACAATATCACCCAAGACAAGCTCTTGTGCATCGATATCACGGAGCTCATCATCACGAAAGACAGTAGTGCGATTTTTGATATATGTTTTTAATTGTTCAATGGTATTTTCTGCTTTGTATTCTTGATAAAATGCAAAAATAACATTAATGAATACGGAGGTAAAGATAACAACCGTCTCAATGTGTTCTCCCAGATACACGGTAACACATCCAGCAAACATAAGTATTCCGATAAGTGGATTTAAAAATTGAGACAAAAATACTTTCACCACTCCTTCACGAGAATGATCAATCAAATTATTCTTACCAAGGTATTCGAGTCGATTTTTTGCTTCAGCAATAGATAGACCTTCAGTCTTTGTTTCTAAAACATCAAACAGTTGTTCAATGGGAAGAGTCCAGTAATTTTTTATTTCTTGTATTTTATTCATACTCATTTACATTCCACGCAGTACTTTAATTCGTTCTTCTATTGGCGGATGAGTTGAAAACAGTGTACCGACTTTTTTGGTGAAGCCATTACCATCACCAAACGGATTGGCAATGTATAGATGTGCAATCGCAGTTGATTGATGTGTCATTGGTTGACTGTAGTCACGAAGTTTCTCAAGTGCTGAAGCAAGTCCTTCGGGATAGCGAGTAAGGAGTACACCTGAAGCATCGGCTAGATATTCACGTTTGCGAGAAATAGAAAGTTGAATGAGTGTTGCAAAAATCGGCGCAAGAATTGAAAGAATAATACTGATAATCATTATCAATCCTCCACCCTCTCGGTCATCACGATCACGTCCACCGAATATAGACATACGAAGCAACATATCTGAAATGATTGATACAAATCCGACAAGCACAACAGCAACAGTCGAAACGAGCATGTCTTTGTTGCCGATGTGTGAAAGTTCGTGGGCAATAACCCCTTCGAGTTCAGTCTTGTTCATAATAGTAAGTAGTCCAGTCGTACAAGCAACGACCGCATGATTTTTGTCACGGCCGGTGGCAAAGGCATTCGGAGCACTATCTTCAATCACATAGATTTTTGGTGTTGGTAGTCCTGCAGTAATCGCCAGATTTTCGACGGTCGTATACAGGTCAAAATATTCTTCACGAGTTGCAGGTTTTGCGCCAGCAATAGAAAGTGCGATTTTGTCTGAAAACCAATACCCAGCAATATTCATACCGATACTGAAAATCACAAAGATATACAAAATATTCGGATTACCGTAGATACGTGCAAACAAAAATCCGAGTGTAATCACAATACCAAAAAACAAGCTCATCAAAAGCCATGTCTTTCGAGTATTTTTATCTTGTTGTGTGTAAATTGATGCCATATACCTTCTTCAAATTTATCTTAATTAATTATAAAAAGTCTTCTACTTTTTTATCATTAAAAGAAGGATTGTTTTGTTTTTTATATTCGATCCATTGTTCAATGAATTTTCTTACATCATCTTGATGGATCTTCAAATCATAATAATTATCCGGATTTCCTTGTATTCTAATGTCTTCAAAGTACGGGGTTCCGTCTTCACGAAGCTTATCGTGAGGATTAACAAACATGGACGTATATTGAGTCTGCCCCAATTTTCTCATTGCTTTATCGAAAGAAATATATTTTAGATTTTCAAGATTATTTTCCATAGTTTAAAACTTCACTTCTACCGGCTTTGATTCTGGGCCATTGTCATCAATGTCAAAGAATTCTTTTTTGGTAAATGCGAACATTTTTGCAAATACATTTCCAGGAAATACTTGGAGTGATGTATTGAAATCACGAACGAGTCCATTATAAAATCTTCGAGCGGCACTAATCTTGTTTTCAGTATCAGCAAGCTCACGTTGAAGCTCCATGAAGTTTGTATTGGCTTTCAATTCTGGATACGCTTCAGCAATACCAAAGATTCCAGATACGGCTGCACCAAGCATCTTTTCACTTGTTGCATGATCACTCATTGTTTTTGCACCCATTGCTTGTGCACGAGCTTCTGTTACCTTTTCAAAAGCAGTACTTTCGTGAGTTGCATAACCTTTGACCGTATTCACCAAATTCGGAATCAAATCATAACGACGCTTGAGTTGCACTTCGATATCTGCCCAAGCTTCTTCTACACGATTTCTTCCACGAACAAAACCATTGAACATTGAAACAATGATAACAATAACGACTGCGAGAATTCCTAAAATAATATACATATAATGATGATTAAATAATTTTTAATAAATTAGCGACACATTCCTGTCTTTTTATCGATAGCGTTCTTGGTGTTGTACTTCAATAGTTTTGGAACAGTATTTTTATCATCGATACAGAATGAATATCCTTTCATTCCAGTCAATTCTATTGTTCTCACTTGATTACGAATTCGTGAAAGTGATTTGAAGATATAGTGATCAACATCATTCAAGACCAATAATTTCAAATTATCACTCACAGACTTTGGTCCGACAACAGCTTTTCCTGTTGCTGTATCTACGAGATTCATTGATTTGAAATATACCTGCAGTTGACCAGAGGTACGACTATCTACTTTTCCAACATCACCAGACAAAGACAAGTGCACTGACTCACCTGCTTTTACAAAATAATTTTCAGGGAAATTAAAGGAAATAGTGTCTTTTGACAATGTACCTGTAAGTGGGGCTTTGTTTTCACCTGAAATTGTTAATATGATGTTTTTGGCTGGTACAGTGTTTTTACTTGAAACAGCGAAAGACATTTTTTTAATTGTTACATCAGGACAAGGTGTAAAATTAACATTGAAATTAAAATTGGCAATATTCATATTTGTACTACCTGCAAGCACCGCTTCTGCGTTGGCAGAAACGGCACTACCAACACTTACTGAACTACATCTATTGTCTGTGGCAGCAGATACTGTATGCAAAGAACCGAGCAATGCAAAAACGCCGATAAATAGAGTGATTTTTTTGATTGAGTGTTTTATATTCATATGCCTATTATACCAACAAAAAAAGACCTTCCGCAAGGAAGGTCTTTTTTGGACTATTTTTTATTTTGCCATTTTTCAAAGTATACAAGGAGTGGACTTGCCAAGAAGATACTTGAGTAGGTCCCGAAGAACATTCCGGCAGCAAGCATCATTGCAAAGATACGAGTAGTTACTGGTCCCCAGATAGCAAGGGCAACAAGCACCATAAGTACAGTCAAAGATGTAGCGATTGAACGAACATATGCTTGTTCAATACTCTTCCCTACTGTTTCAGAAAAAGTACTATATTTTTTGAATTTCAAATTTTCGCGAACTCGATCAAACACAACAATTGTATCTGAAATAGAAAGACCGAGAACAGTGAGCAATGCAACAACGAACAATGTATCAACTTCTGCACCAGATTCTTTTGCAACAACAGCAAATACTCCGACAGGAATAATGATATCGTGAATCAATGTAATAACAGCAGCGAGTCCGTATTTCCAAGAAGACACTGGTTTATTTACACCGCGGAATGCAAAAGTAATGAACACAATAATTGCGAGAGATACGAGAACAATTGCAAGCAATGCTTTGTTTGCCAAATCTTTTCCAACTGTCGGGCCAATAGAAGTGTAACTGTCTTGATGTACAACAACACTATTTGAAACTGAAAGTGATGAAAGAAGTCCTACGCGCTCAATCTCAGAAAGATCACGAGTTTTGATAGTGTATGAATTAGTACCAGTTGGTTGAATCAATGCAGGACCAACATTTGACTCTTGCACCAATTGCTCAACAAGAGCAATTTCTGGACGAGTTCCGTCATATGATACTTGCATCATTGCTCCACCCTTGAAATCAATTCCTAGTGGAATACCGAAAATTGAAATCAATGCGATAGATACCGCAACCAAACAAACTGAAATAAGAACGAAAACTTTTTTGTATTTGATGATAAACATACAGAATTAATTATTTTTTTGGTTAAAAGAAAAACCCGACCCAAAGAGGAACTTAGTAAGCTTCGTGTCTTTTGAAAAACGAAGTGAGTACATAAACGCTTTAGAGATTGAAACGGCTGAGACGAGAGAAACAATCATACCGATAACGAGTGTCAGTGCAAACCCTTTCATGAGTGGTGTACCTACCCAGAACAAAATAAGTCCTGAGATAATTGACGCTGAGTTTGAATCACGAATAGAAAACCATGCTCGTTCAAATCCCGCTTTGATCGCATCAGCAATTGTACGCCCTGCACGAATTTCTTCTTTGATACGTTCAAAGATGAGGATGTTTCCATCAACGGCCGTACCAATCGTAATAATAAATCCGGCGATACCAGCAGCAGTCAAAGTAACGGGAACCAATTTGAACAATGCGAGCATAATTGATACATAGATAGAAAGTGCCAAAATTGCAATCAATCCAGGGAGACGGTACCAGAAAATCAAGAAGAGTGCGACAGCAAGAAATCCGATCAATGCAGCTTTGACACCATCGTGCGTTGCTTGCTCTCCGAGAGATGCACCGATTGATTCAGTAGAAACCAAACTAATCGGCACTGGCAATGCACCAGAATTCAAACGTCCAACAAAGAGCTTCGCTTCGTTTGGAGTAAAGTTTCCCGAGATAACTGCACGTCCACCAGAAATTGCTTCACGAACAACTGGAGTAGAAATCGGAGAACCGTCGAGATAAATAGCGACTGTCTTACCAATATTTTCTTTGGTAATCTTTTCGAACAATGCTGAACCAGCATCATCAAACTGCACACTAACACGAGGCTCGTGAGTATTTGGATCAAATTCCAAATATGCTTTTTTCAAATATCGTCCAGTCAATTCTGAGTTGATATATTTTGCATCTTCTAATGCTTGTGGATCGAGTGTTGCTTTTCCATCTGCGCCAACTTTCAATTCTGCCATTCCTGGTTTTGGATTTTCAGTTTTGAATTCAAGTAGTGGAGTTTGTCCGATCATTGCTGTTGCTTTTTCAACATCAGTTACACCAGGCAAATCAACAATCAATTGTTCTCCATTAGTAAAACCACCTTCTTGTACTTGGACAACAGGCTCTGAAACACCAAACAAATTGACACGACGTTCAATCACATCACGAAGCGCATCCATTGATGAACGAACATCTTCTTTTGCCAACGCAGTTGTATCTGCATTATAAACAAGATGAGTTCCACCTTTGAGGTCGAGCCCTTGGTGAAAACCGTATCTTTTACTTCCTGAAACTTCACTCTTATAAACAAAGAAACCAACACCAACTGCAAGAATAATAAGTATTAACGAAACTGTTCTGATTTTCCACATAATATGCCTATTTTATAGACTTTCAACCCAAAAAGCAATGGACATATTGACCGTTTAGTGCTCGTATTAGAGCAAGAAAAACGACACAATAATCAAACCGAGCACGATACGATACCAGCCGAAAATTTCAAACGAATGACGTCTAATATATGAGAGAAACCATTTGATAACAGCAAATGCCACGACAAATGCCACAATGAAACCGAGCCCAATAGTGTTCCATTGTTCAGTGGTGAGAAATACTCCTGATTTGAAAATATCATAAGCAGTAGCAAGAAGCATTGTTGGAATAGCCAACGCAAAAGAAAATTCGGTAATAGTGAGTTTTGGGAGGCCGAGCATACGGCCTCCAATAATGACTGCTCCTGAACGAGAGATGCCAGGTATTACCGCAAGTGCTTGAATAACACCGAGTGATAATAGTGTCTTGACCGGTAAATCTTCAATCGCAATTTCATTTACAACCACCATACTTTTTGCCTGTTTGCGTTCGTACCAGACGATAATAATTCCGCCGAGCAATAACGTGATACCAGCAATAAATGGTTTGCCAAGCAAAAAGGTTTTGATCAGTTTGTACAAAAGAAAACCAATCACCCCCGTTGGTATAAAGGCGATACAAATGTTTCGAATATATTTGTACGATGAAAGTATTTTCTTTCCATACAAAACAATAACTGCACAAATTGCTCCGAGCTGAATAATAATCTCAAAACTTTTAATAAAATCATCTGCTGGTATAGAAAGCAGTGAACGAACTATATCAATGTGTGCTGTCGAAGAAATAGGAAGAAATTCTGTCAGCCCTTCAATGATTCCTAATAAAATCGTGTGTATAAAACTCATGGTTCTATTATATCACCATGACCCTTCGTTTATCGAATGGGTCATATATATTTAAAAACTTTTATTAATAACAGACCAACAAGACCTCCAAGCACTGCCCCACCCAAAACATCGATTGGATAATGCACGCCGATTACTATTCTTGAAAGCGCGATACAAAGTGTCGCAATAGCCAAAAGTATTCCTGATTTCTTGTGCAGAAAAAATGTAGCGACACTCAATGCAGCAAAAACAGCGACGTGCTCTGACGGAAAACTGTATCCTGGCTCATTAACTAACGGAATCAAGTTGTGTGTCACATATGGACGAGAGATCTGAAAAAAATCTTTGAGCATTCTTGCTGCTATCCATGAAAAAAATCCCGATAAAAACAATAATGAAAATGTGAACATTTTTTCTTTTTTGCGAACCAACAGAAACACCACAATTACAACTGGAAGTACATATGTAAGTGGGTATGAAATAAAAAGCGCCAGTTTTGCGATTAGCGGATATGTCGAAAGTGAGAAAAAGAAATTGAACATATTATATTAACTTATTGTATCAAAATTGTTTCTTGAACACTAAAAATAAAAGGAGTGTATTTATCTAACAAAGAAATGGTTTAAAAACCTTAGATACGAGACTGTTGAGCTGAAAAAATGCGAGACATACAAGACGTATGTTGAGTGTTTTTTCAGCGAAAACAACGAAGCAGGTAAGGAATTTTTAACCATTTCTTATACGCTACCCAAAAACTCGTTTTTCATTCTATCTGGATGAGTCGCTCGACTATAGCGTAAGGTACTTGAAAGCAAACCAAGAGCAACACACTCCATCAACAAATGAGAGCCACCATAACTCATCAGTGGTAACGGAATTCCCGTCACCGGCATCAATCCAATATTCATTCCGACATTGATGACAATATGGGAAATAAACAAAATCGCTATACCGGTACCAAATAATATTTCAAAGTTTGTTGCACCAATTTGGGCAATATAAATAATTCGCCAAATCAATACGAGATAAAAGAGTAACAACAAGACTGATCCAAGAAATCCCCACTCTTCAGCAAATGCAGAAAAAATAAAGTCTGTTTGATATTCAGGCAAATACTGCAATCGTGATTGGGTTCCAAACCCCACTCCTTTGCCCAAAAACTGTCCTGAGCCGACAGCAATGGTTGATTGGTACACATTGTATCCAGAACCACGAATATCACTCATTGGATTGAGGAAGTTTTCGATACGAGCTTTTTGGTATGGTTTAAATACACCAACCCAGAGACAAGCAAAAGCAACAATACCAACGGACACCAATATCAACAACTGCTTTCTTCGGAGCCCTGAAGCAAGCAACATTCCAAACCACACAAAAAAGATTACCATCGCACTACCAAAATCGGGTTGCAAAAAAACCAATACAAACGGCACAAATGCATAGACACTCGAAACAATCACATGTTTCCAATCCCCGATCGCCACATGTCTGCGAGAAAAATATTTTGCCAACAAAAGAATAACAACAAGCTTCATGGCATCAACTGGCTGAAACGAAAATCCACCAAAAGAAAACCAACTTTTTGCACCTTTCGCTGTATGACCAACAATAAACAAAACTAATAGTATTGAAAGAAAAGCAACAAACAACCGCATCAATAATCTTGATTCCTTGAAAATACGCACATCAAAACGACTAGAGAGAAAAAAGAGTATTATTGAAATAATAGCAAAAATACTTTGTTTTAAGAAAAAAGATTTTGCATCACTTCCGAGCCCGCTCATAGTGATCAGTCCTGCACCAATAATCGGCAACATACTACCAAAGAGCAACCAATCAATTGAGTTTTTTTGTCTATGTTCCATATTAGTTTAGTTTCGGCAAAGAAAGCACATCAACAATCGGTTCGATAATATATCGAAGCGGCTTATTTGAAAAAGCATATGGCCAAGTAAAAACAATAGGAAATGATTGACCTCCAGCAAGTCGATCGACAAGAGTTTGCGAAACCGCTTCAACATTATTTTCTTCATCGATGACCATAACAGAAACCTTAAATGGAGGCATTTCAGTAATGCCAATATTTTTGATACTTGCAGTAATTTTGGGATTTTTCAGATCAATAGGTTCTCTAACATCTTCAACACGCACAGGCAGACTAGCAACTGAAGTAGTATTTTTGTACCATAATGGGAAATTTGTAACAGAAAAAGAGGTTCGTTTCGGTGTATGATCTAGAACTGAAATACCTCCTTCAAAAATTACTTGTCTGCCGTTTGGTGCAAAAGTAGTAACGCCTTCTCTTGATGCAATCAAAATATTGTTCTCATCATACAAACGAAAAACATATTGCAATTCTTTGGTAACCGCATTTGGATTTTGGTTTTCTACATACGCAACCGCATTGTAAATTGAATCAGTCACTTTGTATGAACGACTCCACAAAACAACAGGGTTTTTGATTTGTGATGGACAATAGAGTTCACAACCACCACCACAATCAACACCAACTTCATCACCATTTTGCTTCATATCAAAACAAGTTGGAGCAACATTGATATATGGACGAATCATCAAATACACCGCTCCTGCGATTACCAGAAGAAGTCCTGTGAGATATACTGCACGGTGACGATTAGCCCAAGTCATGCAAACAGTATAACAGATTGAAGTTATAAGATAAAAGAAAAATACAAACAAAAAATACCACTTGCGTGGTATTTTCTGTGTATTCTAAAAAATTCTTAGCCATGAACACTCAATTTTGATCAGTAAGTCAACGTTCTTATTACTTGATCTCAATGACGATGACCTTGAGTACTTGGTGCTGGCGACAACCTACTTTCCCCGTTAAGAGTATCATCGGCTCATCAAGGCTTAACTTCTCTGTTCGGAATGGGAAGAGGTGTGACCCTTGTGACGTATCACCAACACTAAGTACTCAAAGTACCATCAACAAGATCAAGTAATAATAAGAATCATTACCAATCAAAATTGAGTGTTCATAGTTGTTTTATATGTATATATGCGAAAACAATCGCACGTGGTTTTCAAATTCCCTAATAGATCGGGTAATTAGTACACCTCAGCTCAACACATTACGGTGCTTACACCTATAGCCTATCAACGTAGTCATCTCCTACGGCCCTCAAACGATTCCTAATCTTGGAGCTGGCTTCCCTCTTAGATGCTTTCAGAGGTTATCCATTCCCAACATAGCTACCGGACAGTCCAGCTGGCGCTAGAGCCCGTACACCAGAGGTCAGTTCACTTCGGTCCTCTCGTACTAGAAGCAAATCTCCTCAAGAATCAACGCCCACAGTAGATAGGAGACCAACCTGTCTCACGCATCTATGTTTTACTTCTCACATACATCGCGTTAAAAATGTATGAGCGAACCTCTGTTACCAGAGGGATCGGACTATAATATATTCTCTTCCAAATGAAGAGAACTTCAACGTTTAGTCTCTACGGGCCTGTATTTGTAATACAGTTCCCTCGGTATTGTCCTGTGCATCAGGATTCTACCGATATAAGTTGAATTGCAAATATACATCGCTGTATATATCCGCCGTGATAATGTCTTTTTGATAACATATTGTCTCCAACAGTGTTATCCCTCGGGTTCAAACGGGTACAAGTCACGATTGCAACCTACGTGTAGTACTAGAAGATAAATCTTTTAGTACTACACGCAAATCACAATCACAATCTGTACGGTTTGAACCCAGCTCGCGTAACTTTTTAATTGGCGAACAGCCAAACCCTTGGTAGCTTCTCCACCACCAGGATAAGATGAGCCGACATCGAGGTGCCGAACTGTGCCGTCGATATGAACTCTTGGGCACAACTAGCCTGTTATCCCCGTGGTAGCTTCTATCCGTTAATCTGCTCCGGCGTCTAAAGCCAAGAGTAGGTTCACTAGGACCCACTTTCGTGTCTGCTCGACATGCCCGTCTTACAGTCAAGCCATCTTATGCCCTTACGCTATCGGCACGGTTTCCATTCGCGCCTAGATGACCTTAATATACTCCTCCGTTACCTTTTGGGAGGAAACCGCCCCAGTTAAACTCCCCACCAGATACTGTCTGCGAACGTTTTTTCCGTTCACGTTAGCAAGTGCCCAATTACAGATGGCTGTTTCATCGACGAGTCCAACACAACCGAAATCATGTCTTCAACCTCTCACCACTACACTACGCAGTAATTGAACAATTGCAATATCAAGCTAGAGTAAAGCTCACGGGGTCTTTTCGTCTATCTGCAGGTAACCGGCATCTTCACCGGTACTGTATTTTC
>CAYUGY010000014.1:0-11171 GCA_964444515.1 uncultured Candidatus Saccharibacteria bacterium
CGCCTTCGGCGCGCGCGGATTTTTTCCTTTCCGAACGCGAAGTTTCACTTTGTGAGCTCACCGTACCTACAATGGAACACCATTGAAAATATGGTTATTAAGTGGAATTCAGTATTTACTGACTTCAACCTAGTAGGTGCAGTATAGCAAAATAGGCTTATTTTACAAGAAATAACCTACAAAAACCTATAATTATCTTTACCTATTAAATAATAGAACTAATATAAACAACGATACAGAATGATAATAAATGATAACTTAGGAAAACTTAGTATTTATACTGATAAACAGTATGATAACAGTTATGGAAATATTGGAATTTATAGGAATAACAGGCAAAGTCTTTAACAATTTCGGCACAATATGAGTAAAACAGAATCAGATGGATTAAAGAAAATAAGTACCAGCTTTCTCAAAAAGCATAAATACTTTGAAGGATTTAGGGGCGGAACTATAAATTGGACCAGTGGATGGTCCGAGAATAAGAGCAGTGTTGGTATAAATGTTTCAACTTTAGATGAAAAGTATTTAAGAATCTATTACACACAAACTGATAGATATACCGAAGAGAAAAAGGATTTTGATTATAAAATACCTTTAACAACCACACCTTGTAATTATGGTGGTAAAAGATATTGGTTTACTTGCCCTTGGTATAAGAATGGTAATTATTGCGGTAAACGAGTTGGGGTCCTTTATAAAGATGGCGACTATTTTGCTTGTCGTCATTGCTACAACCTGACTTATTCAAGCAGAAATTTAAGCGGATTCTCAAAAATGTTCGGCAATGTCACTATGCCAGATGTAGATAAGGCTAGAGAAAGAGTAAAAATTACACACTACAAAGGAAAACCTACAAGAAAATATCTTAGTTATTTAAAGAAGGACGAGAGACTCGAAAATGCTTTTATTGGTATGGCATTTTCTTTAGATAGAAAAGTGGGTAGATTAAAAACATAAAATTTGGTAATATAAACAATATGGCTTCACTTAATTTTAAAGGAAAATCTGCGGTATGGAATCATCATCTTTCCGTTCCTTATCATACTTTTGAAAAAGATAAAAAGTCTTCACTGTCTGGTCAAAGTGAAAATGAAAATTTACTTATTGAGGGTGATAATCTTCTTGCATTAAAAGCCCTACTTCCTAAATATCAAGGAAAAATAAAATGTATTTATATTGACCCTCCATACAACACAGGAAATGAAGGTTGGGTGTATAACGATAATGTGAATAACCCGATTATTAAAAGTTGGTTAGGTGAAACTGTGGGAAAAGAAGGAGAAGACCTTTCAAGACACGACAAGTGGTTGTGTATGATGACACCAAGATTAAAATTACTTCAAGAGCTACTCGCTGATGAAGGAATCATTTTTGTAAGTATAGATGAAAATGAAGTTCATCACTTAAAATGTTTAATGAACGAAATTTTCGGGGCTGAAAATTTTATTGCAGAATTACCTACAATTATGAATTTAAAAGGAAATCAAGATGAATTTGGTTTTGCAGGAACACACGAGTATACACTTGTTTATGCTAAAATTAAGAATGAGAAACTCATACTGAACGACTTTATTCTTGATGAAGAAGAAGCGGAAGATTGGCAAGAAGATGATATTGGTTTCTTTAAAAAAGGTGCAAATTTAAAATCTACTGGAACTAATGCACCTAGAGAGAAAAGACCAAATTTATATTTTCCACTTTATATATCAAAGAATAATGAATTATCCATTGAACGTCAGTCAAAAAATGATATAGAAATCTATCCAATTACAGACGGTAAAGAAATGTCTTGGCGTTGGGGTAAGGATAAGTTTATTAGAGAGCCATATAATATAATTATCTCGGGAGAAGGCTCAAATATTTCTATATATAAAAAACAGAGACCAAGCTTAGGTGACCTGCCAAGCAAAAAACCAAAATCTCTTTTTTATAAACCTGAATATAGTAGCGGAAATGGTACCGCACAATTAAAAAACTTGTTTGGGAAAAAGATTTTTGACAACCCAAAGCCTGTTGACCTTATTAAGGACTTTTTAAATATTGCTGGGAATAAGGACGCAATTATTCTCGATTCTTTTGCAGGTTCTGGGACAACTGCACAAGCAGTTCTTGAATTAAACAAAGAGGATGGAGAAGAAGGAAAAAGAAAGTTTATTTTAATTCAATTACCTGAAACTTTGAGTGAAAAAGCACAGGCAAAATCTGCTGGTTATGACTATGTTCACGAAATAACTCGTGACCGTATTAAAAAAGTTATCTCTAGAGACAAATTAGAGGTTGGTTTTACTTACTATAAACTCGGTTCACCTATCGATGGAAAAAGTTTATTGTCTGGAAAAGATTTACCAACTTGGGATAGTTTTGCAAAATACGCTCACTATCTTGCCACTGGAAAACCAATTGAAGAAGTTAAAAAACCAAAGGAATCTTGGGAGATTATTTCTGGCACAAAAGGAACAGGTATCTATTTAATATACAAAGATAAGATTGAGGATTTAAAAAATCTGGCTATTACTCGTGATTGGCTAGAATCAATTAAGGATAAAAAGGGTAAAAAGATTGTATATGCCCCTGCTTGTTTCCTTGATAAAGAAGTTCTTGATGAATATGAAATCTCTTTTGTTCAAATTCCCTTTAATCTATTTTCAAGGAGTTAAAATATGATATTAAAAAGCTCACAGCAAAAAGTAGTTAATGAACTTGAAACTTTCTTCACAAATTGGAAGAACGAGCTTTTGTCATACGAAGAAAGAATCACTAAACTAAAAGTGGCAGGAATGGAAGAAATGGTAAAAGATATTGTTCAACCAGTCAAGAAAATATATGAGACAATAAATGAATATAAAGACTTTACAGACCTGCCTGAAATACAAAATGTAGTATACCCTCGGTTATGTATTCAAGTGCCAACTGGTGGAGGTAAAACCCTGATTGGTATTGAAACAATAAGGCTATTCCAAAAAGAATTTATTGAACAGAAAAAAGGTTTGGTTGTATGGATTGTACATAGTGAGCCAATTTATGAGCAAACAATTCAAAAACTAAAAGATAAGACAAACGCATATCGGCAAAAATTAGACCAAATAAGCGGAGGGCGAACTTTAATTATTGAAAAGAAAGATGCAATTCGTTTTCAGGATGTAAATGAAAACCTTGTTGTTTTAATGTTGATGATTCAATCAGCTAACCAAGAAAGTAAAGAAAATTTAAAAGTTTTTAAAGATAGTGGCGTGTTTATGGATTTTTTTCCTTATGAACACGAACAAGAAAAAACTGATGAGCTTTTAAAAGAATACCCAATGCTTGAATGTTTTGAAGAGCCTCTTTTGGCACGAAAAACAATTAAAACAAGTCTAGGTAATATTGTGAGAGTGTGCAATCCTCTTTTTGTAATTGATGAATTTCATAAAGTCTATACCGATTCGCAAAAAAAGGTTTTAGATTCTCTTAATCCTAAATGTATTATTGGACTTTCAGCTACGCCCAAAAATGGAATGAATGTTCTGGTAAAGATAAAGGGTATGGATTTATACCGCGATGAAATGATTAAGCTTCCAATAAATGTGCGACCTGAATCAAATGATAATTGGCGAGAAATGATTGGTGATGTAAAAGAAAAAAGAGATGAACTTGAGTCTATCGCACATAAACATAAGGAACTTAAGGGAGATTATATTCGTCCAATAGCACTACTTCAAGCTGAGCGAACTGGAAAAGACAAGAGAGATGGAATACATGTTCACGCTGATGATGTAAAAGATTATCTTATACAAATTGGCATTCCAGCTTCACAGATTGCAATAAAATCTTCTTATGTTGATGATTTAAAAGATGAGATTTTAATGTCTAATGATTGTGATATAAGATATATAATAACTAAACAGGCTTTAATGGAAGGCTGGGATTGTCCCTTTGCTTATGTTTTAGGTGTTATACCTACATCACGCAGTACAACAGCGCTTACTCAACTTGTAGGGCGTGTTTTACGTCAGCCATATACTAAAAGAACTGGTATCCCAGAACTAGATAGTTGTTATACATATTTTAATCACGCAGATGCTGAAGAACTTTTGAATGGTATAAAAATATCACTTGAAGCTGATGGACTTGAAGATGTAGTAGATACAATCAGAGGAAGTTCTGGTCCAAGTGGTAAAAGTTTGATGTATAAAGATTTTCCTATTCAAAAAAGTATTAAAGAAAAATATCCTGAATCACTACAATTACCTATTTGGCATATTAAAGACGGTAAAAATACAAGAGTGTTATCTTACCGAAGTGATATTTTACCAAGAATTGATTGGAATAAAATTGATATAAAACCTTTAATTAAAAATCTAGAAGATACAGTTGGAAAGCAAAAAATAAAAGGTACTGATTTGCAATACTTTTTAGGTGGTACTTATCAAGGAGAAGGTAGTAGCTATGAAAAAGAAAATATTGAAGGTGGTGATGAATATATTATTTCACAAATAGTGTCTGAATATATTAGCAATCCTTTTATTGCACACTCTTTTGTTGATGATGTAATTAAAGGGCTTACAAAAAAAATCTTGAGAGAAGTAATAGAAAATGATTTTGGATATATAGCACACGAAATTTCTTCTTTTGTTAAAACAGAGTGTCACAAAAACGAAGAGATTGTCTTTAATAAGTTAGTAGAAGAAGGTGTTGTCTTTCTTGCTATTACAGAAAATGGTGGTTATCAAATACCTGAAAAGTACTATGCCCCTGCTAAATTTGATGAAGAAAATAATTCAAAAATCATACCCATAAGAACCGACGAAAAATCACTTCATTTAGCGGTTGATTTTGTGACTATGAACAACCTTGAAAAGGATATAATTGAAGAACTAAAACAACAAAATAAGGTACTGTGGTGGATGAGAAATAAAGTTGAGCCGACTGCTTATAAAATACAAGCTTGGAGAAAAAATAAGATATACCCCGACTTTGTGATTGCAAAACAAAATGATGAAGGAAAATTAGAACTCATTTATATTATTGAAAGCAAGGGAGACCAATTGGCAGAAAATTTAGATACGAAATATAAAGAGCTAGTATTTCAGAAGATGACTGAAGTATCAAATGAAAAGAGTTTTATAAAAAAATTCTCACAATATGACTTCCAACTTGTACCACAATCAGAGACTAGAAGTGCGATAAGAGCATTATTTAAATAAATTATGAATGAAATTATATACATATTAACAAATGAGGCAATGTCTGGTTATGTAAAAATAGGCAAAACCTCAACAAGTCTTGAGCAAAGAGTAAAAGAATTAAGCGCCTCAACAAGTGTACCGTTACCATTTACATGTTTTTATGCCTGTACTGTTAAAGACTCAGCATTTGTTGAGCGTCAGCTACATGACGCTTTTGATAATCACAGGGTTAATCCTAGGAGAGAATTTTTTAAAATTTCTCCTGAAAGAATTGTTTCCGCTTTAAAACTTGCAGAAATAGAGAATATAACACCCAAAAAAGATATTGTTGAGTCTCAAGAAGACCAAAATGCTTTGAATAATGCAAGAGCCGAAATGCGAGCTAAATTTAGTTTTAGTCTTGTTGATATACCAATAGGTGCTGAGATTGTGTTTAGCCGAGATGAAAAAATTAAGGCAAAAGTTTTAGATAATAAATCAATTGAATTTAACGGCGAAATAACAAGCCTTTCAACTTCTGCGCAAAAAATTCTTGGGTATGATTACGGTGTGCAAGGTCCAGCATATTGGACATACGAAGGAGAAACGCTAGATGAAAGAAGAAAGAGATTAGAGGGTCAAGAAGAATAAATTTCTTGCAAAAGTCTAATGATTTCGGTATAATATATGTACAATTAAATAAAACTCTTGCGGTCGGTATGTCGAATACACTGAAACCACGAACAGAAAACCAGCAAGAGGTATATCCAGTTAATGCATACACACTTAGCCATAGCTAGCTGTTTTAGAGAAATAAGGTACTTATAGGAGAGATGTCGCCTCGAGGGTTGAAATTCCCATTAAAGGACAAAGATACTATGCAAGTATGAAATGAATGTGTGGAATTGGTAATTTGATAAACGCTTTTTTGCGTTTAGTGAGTTACCACTTCTAAGTTATAAACTGACTTCTCACAAAAGACGATTATCAAATTTTATCAATTTGTAGTCGTCTTTTTTAATTGTGGCGACATCCAAGTAGATAGGATGACTGACCTTAAAACATATAAGCAAACGCTTGTAAAAAACGGAATAAATAATCTTTCTGAAGAAGAGATAGTAAAACTAAGGGACCAGCAAGACCAAATGGCTGACATCTTTTTTGCTATGTGGGTCGATAAGATTAAAAAAGATAAAATTGAGGTATAATGATTGATATGGAACGGGTCGTTCAAAAACATTGTCTAATATACTGTCGAGTTAGCTCAGCTAAACAAGCTCAGCAAGGTGAAAGTATTGAAGACCAAGAGAAAATCTGCCGTAGTATTGCTAGTAAATACAATGCTAATGTTTTGAATGTTTTCAAAGAACAATATTCAGGTAGAAAAGATGAACGCCCTGTAATAGATGAAATATTTTCTTATATCAAGAAAAACCCAAACAAGGTTAGTTTTCTGATAGTTAGAGCAATTGACCGATTCACTAGAAATGGAACGCTTGGGTATGAAAGTCTAAAACAAAAACTGGCTCAGTATGGTGTAGGCTTGATTGATTCTAATGGAATAATTCAACCTTCTAAAAATACACTTGAACATCTTGGCGTTGAATATAATTGGAGCCGAATACATCCAAGTGAGATAACTGAGCTTGTAATGGCTCAGCAAGGTAAAAGTGAAGTAAACCAAATTCTAACAAGAATGATAGGTGCTGAAATAAATCTTGTTCGTGAAGGTTATAAAGTACGCCAAGAAAATGACGGTTATATAAACGAAAAAGTCTATATTGATGGCAAGAAAAAGGTTATACAAATTCCTAACCCACATAGAGCTCACTTCTTTATGAAAATGTTTGAGATGAGTACCACACATACAGACCAGCAAGTAGTTGATTACATAAATGCTATTGGTTACAAGTCTAAAGAGACTAAAATGTGGTCCAAAGGTAAAGACCGCATTATTGGTACTAAAGGCGGTATAAAGCTCACTGTAAAGCAATTACAGAAGATAAGACAAAGACCTATCTATGCAGGTATAAACACCGAGAAATGGCTTGAAATGCCCGTTAAAACGCAATATAAGGGGCTTGTGAGCATTGATATGTTCAATAAGGCAAATAAGGGTAAAGTCTATATAAAAGAAGATAAAGATGGCTTGATTACTATACTGAAAGACTATAACCCACACCAATTAAAAAGGATGAAAGATAATCCTGACTTCCCACATAAAGCGGTAGTACTTTGTTCTATTTGTAATAAGCCATTTCTTGGTAGCTCACCTAAAGGTAAATATAAAGCGATTCCTACATATCATTGTGCTAGGGACCATAAATATTTAGGAGTAAATAAAGTGGAATTTGAAAAACAATTAACGGCTTTCGTTTCTCGTTTAGAATATAAAGATGAAGCTTTTATAAAAACCTTTGAAGCAGTACTAATGAATAAGTTTAGAGAAAGAGAAAAAGAGCTTGGCGAATTTTCAGTACAAGTCGGGACCACTGTTATAGAATTGGAAAATGAAAAGAAAGGTTTGATTGAAGCATACACATCCACGAAGAATGAAATTATTCGAAATGAGCTTGAAAAGAAAATAAACAAAATACACGAAGAAATTGAAACTACTCGAGAACAAAGAAATGGTATTGAGGTCCAAGAGAATGATATTCACGCTTTTGTTGGATATGTAAAAAACTTAATGGAACACCCAGTAGAAATGCTTGTAAAACAAAAGGATTTGACTGCTTTAAGGGGTCTATTTGGTCTTGTATTTGAAGAATTACCTACATACGAAGAAATAGTTAATGGAACACCAAAACTATCCTTACCATATAAGCTGTCTGAAGAATTTAAGGTCAATAAAGACCTGTGTGTGACCCTACAGGGAGTCGAACCCTGCTTCTCACATTGAAAACGTGATGTCCTAACCGATAGACGATAGGGCCGTCTAAATGACAAAGATAATATAACATTTTTCCCATTTTTTGCAAATATTATTTAGGGTGGGGAATTGGTATGTTTGACACTCTTCTTTATAGTGTGGTATTATTTTTTAGGAAATAAAACAATATAATAATGGGAAATAAGAAAGAAGACCAGCCACCTTACGCTATCGTAAAAAACGGTAAAATAGTATTAATTGATCCTACTGCACATGCTCTCATGCAAGCGGTTAATAAGCATAATTGCGAAAATACTTACTTAGCTCAACTAGATAAAATAAACCATTTTAAAAATCGAATTACTGAAAAAGAACTCGATCCGCAAAGTGTTGTTATTAATATCATACATGTTGATGCTCGGTATGGTTTTGAAATTGCAGAAATGCTTATGCCTGGACATGACTGGCAACAATATCGCGACAAAGGAGAAGAACCTTTTGCAAGCGGGATATCATTGAAAGAAGGTATTATTGAAATAATCGCCACTTTTGACAAAGAAGCTGCGGAAAAACTCAAACAGATGAAAGAAATTCCGGTAGTTGTGATTAATTACGGTGTTGTAGAGATATTTTCTGTTTAAGAATTTTATTAAAAAATAAAACTCCTTTTTTAAGGGAGTTTTTTTTGTTTGTTTTTTAGTCAGCCTCGTTTTTTGAATCATTGAACATTTGCGGGGTTTTCCCGATGACATTTGCCCAAGTTTTTATTTTTGAGTTTTGGTGTTGTCTTTCGAAGAACTTCTCCAACCAAGGATCATGGATAATGTTTTGATCTTTAGAGTATTCTTTTTCAATATCGCAAAGCATTTTGAGAAAATGCAGTGGTGGCATGCTTGGAAGAATAATATCTAGAGCTTCGCTTGAGGGAATCATTTTCAAATTCGTATTGAATTTAACGTGTCTTTCATTGCCAATGGTAATAATAAGATGCATCATGCGTTGCGACGCTTTCAAGTCGTATACATGTATTTCAATAACATTTTGCACGACTCTTGCGAGTTTGTTTTTACCAACAACTGAAAACAGTATTGTGTCTTCGTTTACGTTATTTTTGTATTGCTCAAATGGAGCAAATTCTTTCTTGTCATTCATTTTTCTGATGATGCCGGTTGTTCTGTCTATTGCGTAAAACATATGTATTATATTTAATTTTTATTCCGGAAATACTGTAACACAAGAAAAAATATTTAGCAATTTTTTAAAACTGAAATATGTTGTTGTCCTGGGTGTATCTTGATATAATTATTTCATATGGAAAACCCAGCAATAGAAACAAAAGCAGCTCCTGTCATTCAGGAAAAATTATTAACTACTGAGAAGGCAACTGAGTTAGCAGAAGCAGGTCAAAAGAAGATAGATTTTTTAAATAGTGTCGAAGAAAAGGTATATAAAGGTGAGAGTTTGAATGAAGAAGAACAGAAGCAGAAAGAATTATTTTTTGGAGATACGGATATCAAAGAAGTTTTGATGTACGAAGCTGAGAGTTTGAAATACAATCAATATCAACTTGCTACTGCTGGTATAAATGGAGCAGAGCATGTTCAAATTGCTTTTCCAACAGGTGCACATCACAAAGAAACTGAATTCGAGAATTGGGCGAAAGAAAATGAAAAACCTATCAAAGAGCTATATCATTACGCAGGAACAACTATGGATAGAGCGTGTGAGAGTATTGTCGCTGAACATAACACTACAACAAAACCAGAAGAAAAATTAGGTTGGGTTGAAGAAGATGAAAGAGCTCATACAGCTCGTTGGTACTCAGTAGAATTTTTGGAAGATGAAAGATCAAAAGGGTTCAAGTTTGTATTTGGAGGAACTGAATACCGTGTATTAAAAAACACTGACAATAAGTGGTATGTTATTTTGGATAGAAGTGCTATCAATCTCACAACAGAGTCTACAGATAAAAAATTGAAGGAATTAGATCGAAATATTGCTTCATGGATAGAAGAAAAAGCGAATCAAACATTGAGATAAGATAAATAAAAAAACACTCAATTGAGTGTTTTTTTTTATTTCTACATTATTGCTTATGCAACCATTGATAGATATCTTCTAGTGCTTTGACTGCTTCACCTGTCGCAATGTTGTTTTGGTGATAACGGATGTTGGTACAATCTCCAGCGCCCCAGACACCTGGTACTGATGACATACCGGTCCATGGATCAATGACGATTTTTCCATGTGAATCGATATCAACTAATCCCTTCACGATATCAGTGTTTGGAATTTGTCCGATTTCTACGAACACACCAGATACAGTGAGTTGTTTTTGTTCGTTTGTGTTTTTGTCGAGATATGACAATCCTTCAACAAATTTATCGCCCGTGATTTCGGTTACATCAGCATTGGTGATGATAGTGAGTTTCGGGTTGATCTTCAATTTATCAATCGTGATTTGATCAGCACGGAAGTCATTACTTCGGTGAATCAAATAGACATGAGAACAGTAGGCGAGGAGTTGTGCTGCAGATTCGAATGCAGCATTACCACCACCAAGTACGGCAACTGGTTGGTCGGCAAAGAGTGGTCCGTCGCAACTCGCACAATAAGTCAGTCCTTTGTGTTCAAAAATATCTGCACCTTTGGCTTCCAACTTTCTGCGTCCTGAACCAGTGGCAATCAAAATACTTTTGGCGGTAATAACTTCGCCTTTTGAATGTTCGATTTGAAAGCCACCGTCAATTTTCGAAATAGTTTTGACCCAAGTAGGTGAGACAATTTCCAAATAGTCACCATTGTATTTCTCTACGTGTTCACGGAGACTTTTGGCCAAGTCAGCACCTGAAATAACTGGCGTTCCTATCCAGTTTTCGATACCATCGGACACAATAGACTGTCCGCCCCATTCCGCTGTTAAAAAGACCGTTTTGAGCCGTTTACGGGCTGCATATACTGCACCTGCACAACCAGCAGGTCCGCCACCAATGATAGCTAAATCGAACATAAAGATGAGGCTCTAGCTAGGAGGCACTAGGCGCTAGCTAAAACAAAATAAATTAATAATCTGACCAATGAATGGATAGATTATATCACAAACAAAAAGTGCGACCACGGAGTGGTCGCACTGTTTGTTTTGGTTTGAGTTT
>CAYUGY010000014.1:11181-17427 GCA_964444515.1 uncultured Candidatus Saccharibacteria bacterium
TGCGCCCCTTGCCTAAAAAAAAAAAAAATTAAATTAATAAACACCCACATTATGGTTTTTTTAAAAACAAAACAAAACCGCCCCCCCCGGGCGGGGCCCCACTTTTTGTTTTGGTTAGAGTTTGAATTACTTCTTTCTTCGGAGAAATGCGGGAATTGTTCCCCAGTCATCTTCGTCAGTCATTTCCTCAGTTTCTTCTGTTGGAATTTCTGCATCAGCTTTGCGAAGGAGTCCTTCTGTTGGAGCTGTTTCGTGAATTTCTTTTTTGATAGGGAAAGTACTTTCTGTACGTTGTTCTACTTTTTGAACTGGTTGTTGCTGTTGTTGTACAGGAGCTGCATTTCTTTCAAACAAAGATTTGCGAGGAGTATCTACCGGGAAACCAGTTGCAATCACTGTAATCTTGATTTCACCTTTCTTCAAGCGATCATCAAATGTTGTACCGAAGATAACTTTCGCATCTTTGTCGACAGATTCGGTAACAATCTTTGCGGCTTCGTTGATTTCGAGAATTCCTAGATCATCGCCTCCAGCAATAGAAAGCAATACACCTCGAGCACCGTTGATAGAAATATCAAGGAGTGGGGAATTGATTGCATCAAGTGCGGCTTTGCGTGCACGGTCTTCACCACCAGCAGTACCAACACCGATCAATGCAGTTCCTGCATCACGAAGCACTGCACAGATATCTGCGAAGTCGAGGTTCAATTGTCCAGGAATTGTAATCAAATCTGAAATACCTTCAACTGCTTGGCGAAGTACTTCATCACACATAGCAAATGCTTGTTTGAAGCCCATGTCTTTTGATGCGATTGAAAGCAATCGGTCGTTTGGAATCACAATGATAGCGTCAACTTCTTTTTCAAGTTCTGCGATACCTGCTTCAGCGAGTCTCATTCGTTGGTTACCTTCGAATGAAAATGGTTTTGTGACAACTGCCACAGTGAGAATGCCCTGTTCTTTTGCTGCTTTTGCAACGATTGGTGCTGCGCCTGTTCCTGTTCCACCTCCCATACCAGAAGCGATAAATACCATATGTGCACCTTTGATGACATCTTGGATTTCAGCTTTGGTTTCTTCGGCTGCTCGGCGTCCAACATCTGGATTCATTCCGGCACCTTGTCCTTTGGTCAAGTTTTTACCAATATGAATTTTGTTTTCAGCAAGCGAGTTGTGAAGGTCTTGAGTATCAGTGTTCATTGCAATAAAATCAACTCCTTTGATTTTGGAATTAATCATATGGTTCAATGCGTTTTTTCCAGAACCACCAACACCGATCACTTTGATTCGGATGAATGATTCTACGTCTGGGTTTAGTCTAGGCATACATTCTTATATAGATTACGGGTAATTAAAACTATGGCACAGGGCATGTGCAAAGAGAGTATATACCAACGACAAAGAAAAAGGAACAATGTTGACAGGGCCGATTTTTATCATATAAAAATCGGCCAAACAACACTTTTGAGGTGCTGGGGTTTGGTAAAAACAAAAGAGGCGGAACACGAAGTGTTCCGCCTCTTTTGTTTTATGGCATCAATTGATGTACGACATTCTTCCACAACTTTTTGATTGTTTGGATAAATGAAGTGTTGTCTACTTCCATATCTACGCCACTTCCAAACATTCCAGTACATAATCCTGCAGAGATAAACCATGATGAATCTCGCAATCTATTTTTTGAACTACCCCAAATATCAGGATCTGCAAGTTTGACTGGTAATCGCAAAATATCTTTGCCGAGTTGTTCGATGTATGGATATTGTGAACCACCACCCATAATCACCGCACCGCCAGCAAGTAATCCGCTACATTTATTTTTCTTCAAATGAGTATCCACTAATTCAAAAATATCAGTGAGTCGGGCTTGAATGATTTCGTCCAATTTTTTGCGAGACAAGTCACTCATAATAGAGCCAGTTTTGATTCCTTCAGCTTCGTCATATGGAATTTTGAATCCAAGTGCAATGTCTTTGGTGATTTCAGCTCCGCCGATACCGAAGACTTGTAGTGTGAGTGGAATATCATTTTCAAACACCACAATCGATACTGTTTCAGAACCAATATCAACCAACACACTTCCAACGGTTCGTTGTTTTGAAGAAAGCGTTACTGAAGAAGCAGCGAATGGACTCGCAACAACATCAAGCACTTCGATGCCAGCATTGGTTACAGCAGAAAGCAAATCGTCGAGGTGTTGTGACAAACAAGTCACAAACAATACCTTGGCTTCAAGTTTGATACCTTTCAATCCGTCTGGTCGCGCAGAAATCAATTTGCCATCGACTTTGTATGCAACTGGAACACGATGCAAAATACGTTTGTTGGTGAGAATGAGGTTTTGTTCACTGTCATTGATTGCATTACTAATATCAATCGGAGAAATTTCTTTGTCAGCGCGAGAAATGATAGCACTACCAACTGCATATTCAGACGACAAACTAATGCCACCAATTGAGATGATAGCTTTTTTGATTTTGACACTCGTGTTTTCTTCGGCATTCAAGACCGCTTGTTTGATACTGTTTGTTGCATCTTGCGGATTGACGATGTAGCCGTGACGAAGTCCTTTTGATTCAGCTTGTCCGAAACCAATGATCTGTGGTACAGGATTTTCTCGTGTTGTAGCAGATACCGTCACACGAGTGAGATGTGTTCCAATATCAATACCAACGATCAGTTGTTTCATTTTCGTGTGCTTGTAATAAAAAGGTTAATTAGTTTTTCGACTTCTCTGTGACGTTGAAGAATTTTTTGAATTTATTCTCTTCATTATCCATTGTACTACCGTGATCGTATCCTTTCAAATGAAGAAGTCCGTGGATAAGTAAATATGCAATGAATTGTTCGTACGTATAGTCGTGTTTTTGTGCTTCTTTGCGAATAGTGCCGAGTGACAAATATAATTCTCCTGCATTTTTTTCGATAGGAAATGCGAGTACATTTGGAACATATTCTTTTTGTCGATATTGTTTGTTCAAGTTTTGAATATATGCGGGTGTTGCAAAAACAATGGTGAGTGAATATTTTTTGCCCAAGATTTTTTCCTTGAAACTAGCAAAAGGCAAGCGGGGAAGCTTGCCTTTTGTCATTCGTATTACTTCTAAGTTGTTAGTCGTAATCGTATCCATTGTCTTTATTTTTTTGGAATGACTTTGCCCAATTTTTGCATCTTTTGATATACTGCACGTTTTGCAATTTTCTTAAGAGCTCCATCTTTGAGTGAAAGCTTAGAGGGCTTTCGAGTCGCATAACGACGAGATTTTACTAGTTTTACAATTTCTGTTTCTTGCATTTTACGAGTAAAACGACGGATAGTACTTGTTCCGTTCTCGTTGTTATTTTTCTTTATTTCAACATTTGTTATTGCCATTACAATTTTATATCATAAAACCCTCATTGGTGCAACTGCGTTTGTTGCCGGGCTCCGGTGCGAAAACCGTCGGTTTTCGCACATCCGCTACAAAATACTATCTGGATTGATTTCTACTTTGTATGAAGGAGTAAAAGCGCTGACTTTTTGATAAAACGGAAATTCACGCAAATCTTCTTTTGCGCTTGTAAGTGATGGCCATTCACTTCGTTTTATTTTCATCAAAACCGTTGTTTCGTACAACTCTTTTACTTTTGAAAGTGTCACGGTGTGAATGTACGGATTGTAATCAGTAAATTCTCGTTCAATTAGTATTTTGTATTTCTGTGTATCACTTTTGTTTCCTTGGTGTCGAATAGTCACCAGATGAACAAACGGCGGATAGCTCAATAGCTTGCGTTCATCAACGATTTCTCTTTGCCATGCAGTGAGGTTGCCACTTTTGATATGAGACAACAGACGTGCATCTATTTTGTCTGTTTGAATCAGAAGCGGAGCTTTGGCTCGCTCTGATAATGCAATGATGAGTCCAACAATACTTTCATCCATTCGAAAATGAGGAATTGAAAAAAGGGTATCCATGGTAACAATCGCGATTTTGTCGATTGGTTGGCGCATGAGCGGTATTGCATATTCAGTCGCAATCAAAATACCGCTCGGTGAGTGATAAAAATCTTCCATTATTTTTTGTCCGTCTTTTTTTGAGCTGATGTGGTCTTTGTCCAAAATAGTGATCGGTACATCTTTGCAAATATCTACAAGAAATTCTTTGACGGTTTCAGTACCGATACCAAGTGGGACCAAATTCCAGCCCGTACAATGCGTACAAGATTTTGTTGCGTCTTCGGTGTTCCCACAGCGATTACAACTATAGATTCTGTTGCCTTTGCCTTTTGTATAGAGTACGAGCGGTGCGTCACACTGTGTGCATCTGACAGTGGTACCGCAATCATTACACACCGTAATCGGTGCCAAGCCTTTGCGTGGAACAAACAACATAATGTGTTCATTGTTTTCTGATACACGAAGCAGTGCTTTTTTGAGTGGTTTTGAAATGAGGCTGAATTTATCGTTTTCATCACGAAGACTTTCGATTTTGATTTCTGACAAATCTGGCAGACGAAGCGATGTTTGTCCGATGTGTCCGTAGTTGTCGCGCTCGGCGATTGTTTCGGTGCGAAGTAATGAATCTCCGATGATGCATGGAATATGAGCTTTGCGTGCATATGCTTCGAGCACTAGTCGCAAGTCGATATATGGATATGACAATGTTTTGTATGCACGAGAACGTTCGTGTTCGATGACAATATACGCAGTGTCATTTCTGTCGAAACATACTGCTGATGGTGTGCCGATGATAAGCAGTGGATGTTCTTCGGTTGATTTCTTCCAAACAGCGTTCAATTCTTTTTGACTAATGTCACTTGTATAACTCACGGTGTACGGCTCGATACCTTTTGAAAATTCATTGGTATAAAAATGCACATCGGCTTTGGTTGGTACGATGAAATAGATTGATTGTTTGCGGGCAAATGATTGTCTAATCAAAATTTTGTAATACGCAATTCGTTCATCGAGTGAGGACTGGAACAGCAAGACTTCAGATTTTTCTTCCGGTATCTTTTTGTGTTTTGGTTCTTTGATTGCAATTGTCGATAAGCTATCGAGTAGTTTTGTTGGAACAAATGTTTCGATGGCTTCACCGGGACCTGCGACAAAAAACGGCGCAGTACCGACGAGTGTTTCTATGAGTGATGGATCAAATGGGAGATATCCGAGCACCTTATTGATTTTGCGAATATTGAAATGTGCACTTTTGAGCGAAGCTTTTTCTTCGGTGGCATTGGTTGTCGAGACGACGAGTGCGGGAACATTTTTCTTGCGGATGGGGACCGAGACGAGCATTCCAGGTGCGACTTCTTTGGCAGAAAAGTAGCTCAATTGGTCTTTGGGAATACCTTTGGCTATTGGAATGACAGAGAGGATGTTCATAATATATGAAGTAGTATAACAGAGCGATTAGTTACGAGCATCTAGCGACTAGCTGATAAAATATGCAAAAAGAAAACACACATAATTGTGTGTGTTTATTTTTTTAGGCTTGACCCGCAGGTCCGCCAAAATTCATAAAAGGAAAGGAGTCATTTTCTTGAGAGAAAGGGTGCTCACTTTTTAGTAGGTCTACAAAACCTTCAATTAGATGTTCCTGTAATGCTTGGATTTTTATCGCATATTCCTGTCTTTCATCGAACATTATAATACCTTTTTCTCTTATGAAAATGGCACCAATATGTTTTTCTGGAAATTTACTTCCAACACTGTACCACATCAATTCTTTTACGATACTTCGCTCTTCTTGAAATGCTTTACAAGTATATTGGAGTTTTTCCAATGCTGCTATGAAATTTTTGTCAGTTTTTCTTTTTTCAAAAACCTTACGCATTTTCTTAGTATCGCCATCAGGAACATTAAATAAATCGTTGATTGCCTGGTGGTCTTTTTCGTGCTCAAGTTTTCTTCTCTGCAAGAAAGCCAGACATTTTAATTCAAATTCATCGGCTTTACCGATTTCTTTTTCATCGTCGTCTGTTTGAAATTTTTCCTCCTTCCAATTAATGCTGGAAGTGTCAGCGTTTTGAATTTTTTCTAGTAATTTCTGTATGATATTCATTTGTTCGTATATAACTTTTCCGTCTATATTTATAAAAAATTATTGACATTTTGTCAAGTATGGGTAAATACGGTATACTCCCTATATAAATGTCAAACAAAATCTTTCATTTGAAGAGTGAATTCAAACCTGACGGCGACCAGCCACAGGCGATTTCGAAGTTGGTGGAAGGACTCGAAAAAGGAATGAATAAACAGACATT
>CAYUGY010000015.1:0-6473 GCA_964444515.1 uncultured Candidatus Saccharibacteria bacterium
AAAATTAATTCTAAATTGTTAAAAAATATTTATTTTGTCCAGGAATGTACACATATAGCTAAGCCATTATCTACTACCGGATCCATGTGACAATTATAGCAAGTTTTCGGAAAAACAAAAAAAAATACAGAAATATTCTGTATTTTAATTTAAGTTGGATCATTTGTTATTTTCCATCCATCTCTTAAAAAAAGCTTTTTTTGATCTGGCCATGGTTCATGGCAACTATGACTACAAGTAAAGATTGCTGTTCTGCTACTTGTTTCAACATGGATACTTCCAAAAGCAATACCATTACAATTATTGGTACATGGTATTTCTATTTTATCGAGCATCATAATGGCTTCTTCTTGAAGGTAATTATCTGGATATTCTTTTTCTAGCATTAAATGACCTTCTATATTAGTATCTTTACCTACGACATCTTTATAAGAACCGCCCCTGAAAAGACTCCATCCGGACACATATCTATTTCTAGTTACATAATACGGCATGGTTAATATTATTTTTAATTTCATTTCTAAAATATTTATTCCTTTTTTATACTACTATATATTATAATTTGTGTCAAAAATTAAAATACAGGAGCAGTGCTCCTGTATTATTTATTTAAAAATTCTTCTATTATCTTTCTTACACTTTCTGTGTTATTTCCCTCTTCCATCAGACGGACGCGTAATTCTTTGGATCCAGGAAATCCGTGAACATACGCTTTGAAATGTTTTTTCATAATGGCAAAGTTTTTGACATCACCCAATTTCTTTTCAAACAGTTCAGCGTGCTCAACAAGCACACGGAGTTTTTCTTCGGTTGGAATGTCTTTGGTATTTTTGAGCCAGTAGCGATTCTTTTTTCCGAGCAGAGAAAAGATGAAGGTGCGGACAGGTGCGAAAAAACTTTCTAGAAAGTTTTTTTGCACCTGTATATCTCCATTGGTTGCAAACAACCACGGATTTCCAAAAGCTGCACGTCCAACCATGATTCCATCACAACCAGTTTCTTTTGCGAGTTTTCGTCCTTGTTCAAGATTCTCCACATCACCATTTCCGACAATCAACGTTGGTACATTCATGTTGTCACGTATCGCAACCACCTCTTTGACATATTCCCACTTAGCTGGAACTTTCGACAAATCTTTGCGTGTACGTGCATGTATCGTCAAACACGCAATATCTTGTGACAACAGAAACGGAATCCAAGTATCAATTTCTACTTTGTTATAACCGACACGAGTCTTCACTGATACGGGAATATTTTTTCCTGCATCTGCAATACCGTCTTTGGTTGCTTGAATAATACGCGCTGCAATTTCTGGAGTTTTGATCATTGCAGAACCACAACCTTGTTTTTCGATACTCTTGTCCGGACAACCCATATTGATATCGATACCGTCGAAACCAAGTTCAGCAACAAACTTTGCCGCTTGTCGCATTTTTTCTACATTCGAAGAAAAGAGTTGTGCCACGATTGGTCGCTCACCTTCGGTATATTCGAGATCTCGTTTCAACACTTCTCGCCCTGCACTTGCCAATCCATCAGAAGACACAAATTCTGTCCACAGCACATCTGGTTTGCCATATTTCACAAACAAACTTCGAAATGCCACGTCAGTCACATCTGCCATCGGTGCCAAGGCAAAAAAAGGATTCTCATCCCCTCGTTGCTCTTTTTTTAATTGTTCCCAAAAACCCATTATCATAATTACTTTGCTTTGTAGAATACTTTGTTTCCAAAACGTAAATCAATATATAACATATTGAAAACATTATTTCTATCCTTGAATACATCAGAAGCGAGCACTGAACTCAAATGCTCCCCAATCAAGTTACTATCATCTAGAAGTGATACCTTTATTTCGGTCACTTCATTTCGATTATTTTTGATATAAAAAGAAAAGTCTGCATCTTCCGGTTGTTGCACTACTGTAGTTACATCAAGTCCCAGTGTTTTCATTTGCAAAAGCAGATGACTGATTGAATCAAAACGTTCTTTGTCGAAGCCATACATCCCTGGCTTTTTTTGTTCTCTACTATACAACACCGTGTATACATCTCCAGAAATGTACGGCGCGTAACCAAAGAGAAATCCATCTTTGTCCATGAACAAACATTGCGAATCACTATTTATTCCAAGTGGTGCAATATCAGCTCCACACCAAATATATTGCGAGTTATATTCTTTGATTGAAATGGTGAGCTCTTTGAAACCAACACGGTTGATTGAAATAGCAGAAATTCGCGGTATAACTGATTGAATTCTTTTTTCCATTCGTTCAGTACTAATCAATAGTGTATTTGATTTCGGAACGAGCCAGAGATACTTGCCGGCAGTACGTTTGTTGATCGTATCAATAATCATTTGCGGTTCAACAACAACTGCACCTTCGACAGTGATGTTGTTAATCAAGAATTTTTGCCAGCGCAAAAAAAACACTACCCCAACAAGAAGTAACACAAAAACAACAGAAAATAAAATGCTCCATTTTGAACGTTTACTTTTGCGTTCTTGTACAATCTTTTGATTCGATTGTTTCAAGATATCTTTGGTGTGGCGAATGTTGTCCATTCCAAACAGTATAGCAATATGAGGTTCTAGTTTCTAGTGACTAGGTTCTAGATGAAAGCGACGGCACCCTTCGGGTGCCGTCGCTTATTTGTTTTTTACTAGCAACTAAAAACTAGTTACTAGAACCTCTGACTTACTACTTCCCAATTACCTCTTTGCCAAAGTATTTTGCCAAAGCTTCTGGTAATTTGATTGTTCCATCTGCTTGTTGGAAATTTTCTACCAATGAAACCAAGATTCGAGGAGTTGGAATCGCAGTACAGTTCAATGAGTGTGTGTATTGCATTTTACCATTCTCATCTTTTTATCTGATACCAAGTCGTCGAGTTTGGAAATCGTGGAAATATGACGCTGATGCAATTTCTCGATATTTTTCTTCTTTTGGTACCCAGAGATTGGTGTCATACATACGAACTTTTGCAAATCCCATATCTCCCGTACATGCATCAACTACTTCATATGGAATACCGAGTGATTGAATAAATTCTTCGATATTACTTTGTACTTCTTCGTGATATTTGACTGATTCACTGTGACTTCCTTCACACAAAACAACTTGTTCGAATTTATAAAATTCATGTACTCGAATCAAACCTTTCACATCTTTTGCATGACTTCCCACTTCGAGACGGTAACATGGAGAAAATCCGAGCATTTTGATTGGTAATTGAGACTTGTCCAATACTTCATCCATATACATACCCATCAGTGGCACTTCAGATGTTCCGACAAAATAATTACCGTCTTGTGCTTTGTAGATATCAGCTTCACCTTGTGGAATAAATCCGCAACCGAGCAATGATTCACGCTTCACATTGATTGGAGGAATCACAGGATTGAATCCTTTCTTTGACCAAAATTCGAGTGCGTAATTCCAAATAGCAAAACAGAGTCGCACCCCATCGCCAGTCAAAAAGTATCCACGGAAGCCGTGCACTTTTGTACCACGTTCAACATCAAGCATACCGAGCGCAGTCATGATTTCCATATGATCTTTTGGTTCAAAATCAAATTTTGGTTTGTCGCCCCAGGTGGTCACAACAACGTTGTCATCTTCTGATTCACCTTGTGGTGCAGTGATGTCTGGTACGTTTGGTACCAAGAGCATCATTGTTTGCCAATCATGCAAAACAGTCTTGTATGATTCTTCGAGTGTTTGGAGTTGTTCTTTTACTCCTTTCATTTCTTCAAGCAATGTTGCTTTTTCTAAATCACTTGCTGATGGAATTTTTTCAGATACCGCATTTTGGCGTGCGCGCAATTCTTCGACTTGTCGCAGCAAACCCAATCGTTCTTCTTCTTTTGCAAGTAATGCATCAACATCGAAATTGATGTGTTTTTTCTTGGCACCATCAGCTATTAATTCTTTGTTTTCTTTTATGAAGCGAATATCTAACATATAGGTAGAGTATAGCAAAATCGGGATTTTTCACAAATACAGACTCGTTTTCGATTGTATACTATTTATATATGTCTACTATTAGCGACAATGTCCGAAAATTGTCCCCGAATGACTTTCCTCCGCAACTACGTGAAATTCCTCAACCACCAAAAGAACTCTATCTTGTTGGTGAACTTCCCGACCCTGATGACTATGTCTATCTAGCAATTGTCGGATCACGCAAACATACTTCGTATGGCAAAGATGTCGTCAAAAAATTGGTTGCGTCACTCGCCGGAGAAAAGGCGGTGATTGTTTCAGGGCTCGCTATTGGTATCGACGGTATCGCACATCAATCAGCTATCGAGCATGGATTGAAAACCATCGCGATTCCAGGGTCAGGACTTGATGATACTGTTATCTATCCACGAATTCATTTGAATCTGGCAAAACAAATCATACAAGCAGGTGGTGCATTACTTTCAGAACTCGCACCAAATACTCGTGCGAGCACCTGGAGTTTTCCGATGCGAAACAGAATCATGGCAGGACTTTGTCGTGCAGTGCTCATCATTGAAGCTGAAGAAAAATCTGGCACGCTCATCACGGCACGCATGGCAGTGGATTACAATCGTGATGTTTTGGTTGTACCAGGCAATATTAATTCTCCGGCATCAAAAGGTACCAACCAATTCCTCAGACTTGGAGCAACACCAATCACCTGTGCCGAAGACTTATGGGAAGCACTCGGTATCAAAAAAGAACAACGAACAGTATCTGATGAACAGACACACAATCTTTCTGATGATGAAAAAATACTATTTGAACTGCTTATAGAACCAATGAGTAAAGATGAAATCTTTGAACAAACTGATTTTGATATTGTACAAATAAATACGATTTTGATGTTACTGGAACTCAAAAATCTGATCAAAGAAGAGTTTGGCAAAGTTCGAAAAGTGTGATATAAAAAATTCGGCAATTAAACATGTTCGTTCCATGATACACAATAAAAAACCCGAAGGGTTCAAAAAAGATTTTATTTCCGTTGGTGCTCTTTTTGTAGACAATAATAAAAACATATTACTCTTAAAAAGAAAGAAGGATAACACCTACGGTGCTGTTGCAGGAAAACCCAAAGACAAAGAAAGTGTATACAAAACACTCAAAAGAGAGTCTTTGGAAGAAACAGGAATTGATTTGAAATCAATAAAAAAGCCGACATTTAAAAAATGGTATGTTGTCTGGCCTACCGGTGAATCTTTTATCTTTCATTTAGCTGTTATTCATTTTGATCAACGCCCAAATGTAACACTTGACCCAAAAGAGCATACTAATTACCGATGGGTCTCATTCAATGAAGCAGTTGATACATTTCCACTCATCAGAGATATGAAAGAATGCATGTTGCAAGTCAAAAAACTTATTTAAAAAACACGAATCAAGACCGCTTTTGCGGTCTTTCTTTATTTTAAAATTCACTTTTGTGGAAAACATAAATTTGCACAAATATAAAAATGGTAGTATTAATAGGTCTTATGTCAAAGAAACTACTAATCGTTGAGTCCCCTTCAAAAGCCAAAACTATCGAGAAATATCTTGATGGCGCATATACCGTACGTGCTTCTGTCGGACACATTCGTGATCTACCAAAATCAAACAAAAAAGCTATCGACATTCCTGGTGGATTTATTCCGTCATATGAAATATCAAAAGGCAAAGAAAAAGTCGTTGACGAACTCCAATCACTCGGAGAAAAAGCAACTGAAATATTGCTCGCAACTGACCCGGACCGCGAAGGAGAAGCTATTTCATGGCACCTCCAAGAATTACTCAAAGCTGACAAAAAAATCAAAGCACCAATCAAGCGTGTGACATTCCATGAAATCACCAAAGAAGCAGTTATTGAGGCGTTGAAACATCCACGTGATATCGATGACAACTTGGTCAAAGCACAAGAAGCTCGTCGTGTACTCGACCGCTTGGTTGGTTATGACCTCTCAGGGCTCATCTGGAAAAAAGTTCGTTACGGACTTTCTGCTGGACGCGTACAATCCCCTGCACTTCGCATCTTGTGCGAACGCGAACGCGAAATCAAAGCATTCATCCCAGAAACTTATTGGGTATTGTCAGGGTTATTTGAAACAGCCAAGAAAGTACAAATCAAACTTTCTTGTGAAGAAGAACCTCGTGACCAAAAAGAAGTACAAAAAATACTCGAACTTGGTAATGCAAACAACTGGTTTGTAACTGAATTGAAAACCAGCGAACAAAAACGCTCACCTCGTGCGCCATTTACCACGAGTACACTCCAACAAACAGCAAGTTCACGACTTGGTTTTTCTCCTTCACGCACTATGCAAGTAGCACAGAAACTCTATGAACAAGGTCATATCACCTATATGCGTACTGACTCTACAAATCTTTCCGCACAAGCACAAGGTCAGATACTTGGTCTTGTCGAGAAAAAGTACGGCAAAGACTACGTGCAGCCACGAATGTACAAAACAAAAAGTAAAAACGCTCA
>CAYUGY010000015.1:6483-17299 GCA_964444515.1 uncultured Candidatus Saccharibacteria bacterium
CACATCAACACTACAACAAACAGCATCGACACGTTTGGCATTTTCTCCATCTCGCACAATGCAAATTGCACAGAAATTGTACGAAGCCGGACATATCACCTATATGCGTACCGACTCAACAACACTTTCTGAAACGTCTATTGCAAGTATCAAAAGTGTTATCGAAAAACAATACGGCAAAGATATGGTAGAACTCCGTACTTACAAGACTAAATCAAAAAATGCTCAAGAAGCCCACGAAGCAATCCGCCCTACTCATCCAGAAAAAGCATCTGCCGGAACTACTGATGAACAAAAAGCATTGTACAAATTGATCTGGGAACGAACGGTGTCATCACAAATGATTGATGCGCAACTTTTGAAAACCAAAATTTCTGCAAACATCAAACAAGGAGGAATTCCGAATTTCTCTGCTAACGGTTCACGTTTGATCAAAGCTGGATGGCTTGCTTGTGAAAGTGATGCTCGTGGTGAAGATGTAGAACTCCCTGAAGTAAAAGAAGGTGAAGAGATCAAAGTCATCGAACTTGGTTCACTCGAAAAACAAACCGAACCACCAAACAGATATTCTGAAGCTGGTCTCGTCAAAGAACTTGAAGCTCGTGGTATTGGACGTCCATCAACCTATGCGTCTATCATTCGTACAATTGAAGAACGTGGCTATGTAGAGAAAATCAATCGTTCACTCAAACCAACAGATACCGGCGAAGTCGTCTCTTCATTCCTTGAAGAAAATTTTATGGAATACATCGGAGATGATTTCACTGCCGAGATGGAAAATGAACTCGATGAAATTGCTGATGGAACACGTGGCTACACAAAAACATTGAAAGATTTTTATGGGCCATTCACCAAGCACATCAAAGAAAAAGACAAGATGGACAAATTGACTACACTTGGCATTGCTGATCCAAAATACAAATGTCCAAAATGTGGCAAAGAAATGGTTATCAAATTGGGACGAGGAGGTAAATTCCTCTCTTGTGCAACGTACCCAGACTGTGACGGAGCTTTGACAATCGATGGTGTAGAAATCAAAAAAGATGAACCGATTGCAATTGATCCAGAATCAGGACTCCCTATCTTTGTACTCACTGGGCGATTTGGTCCATATGTCCAAATTGGTGAAGTAGTCAAAAAGAAAACAGCAAAGAAAAAGGTTGCTAAAAAAACAACGAAAAAGAAAAAAATTGTATCTGACGAAGTGATTGAAGAAAAAACAGAAGAAGTTACAAGTCCTAGAAACGGACGTCGTGCAAGTATTCCAAAAGAAGTTGATCCGAGTACTGTCACAAAAGAAATGGCACTCAAGTATTTGTCACTTCCTCGTGTGCTCGGGCAACACGAAGACGGCGTAGATGTGATTGCCAACGTCGGACGATTTGGTCCATATGTTGGTCACGAACGAAACTTCCGTTCAATCAAGAAACCCCTCGATGTGTACACTATCACACTCGATGAAGCACTCAATCTCCTGGCGCAAGAAAAGAAGCCTCGAGGTTTTCAGAAAAAAAAGAAAGACTAGTTAAAATATAAAAGACCGAATTTTACTCCGTAAAATTCGGTCTTTTATTTATAAAGAAAAATTCTTCAGATTATACAAGTCATCAACAATCGTATCTGCAACTTCTTTTTCTTCTTTAGTACTATCATCAAGGCTATCTAGACCTTCTTCTGTTTCAATTTTAAAATCTTCAGCTTCGTCTTTAAACTTTTGAACTTGTTGTTCAAATTCATTTATTTCTTTATGTTCATTCAATTCAAGATGTTGTATTTCAGGAATCTGATTTGGAATTTCTGTGTGTGCGGGTAATTCTACTGATTGCACAATCGGAGCCTCGGCAATTGGAGCTCCTGCACTTGACCCTGATTCTTCTTTCTTATTCTCAAACGCTTTCATAAAACGATTGATTGCATCATTTGGATCATGCTTGACCTCACTTGATTTGAGTACTCCCACCAATGAATCCAGGTCTTCATTTGAAAAGAAGTCGATCAAAATCTGTCCACCGACAGCTTTGCGTTCGATGTGTACACGTGTTCCCAAAGATTCTTGCAGTGTCTTTTCGATACTGACCAATTCTGGATCTTCTTTGTATTCATTTCTTCGAACTTTATCAGTCGCGATTTTACGAGACAGACGCTCAGCTTCACGAACAGTAATCTTCTTGTACAAAATTTCTTTGAACAACACGATTTGCTCTTCGGGATGATCTTTCAACATGAGTAATGGACGTGTGTGACCTTCACTGATTTTTCCTTCAGACAACGCTTGTAGAATTTCTTCTGGCAATGCAAGAATGCGAATTGTGTTGGCAACGTATTCACGACTCTTCCCCATTTTTTGTCCGATTTGTGTATTGGTAAAACCAAATTTTTCTGCCAATTGCTTGAACGCTTTTGCTCGTTCAACGGCGTTCAAATCTTCACGTTGTAAGTTCTCAATAATTGCTAATTCGAACTTCATCAAATTGTCATCTCCGATACGGATAACTACAGGCACCTGCGAAACTCCTGCGAGTTTTGATGCGCGCAAACGACGCTCTCCGGCAATCAATTCGTATTCTGTTGTCATTCCTCCATCTTCAGTATCTTTCTCAACACGAGACACGACAAGCGGTTGAAGTATTCCGTACATCCGAATAGAATCTGCCAAATCACGAAGTTTGTCTTCTTCGAATTCACGACGAGGCTGATATGGGTTCGGATTGATTTTGTCGACATCGATCCAGAATATTGAGTTTGAATACAGTTGAGCCATTTGAGAAATTAATTAATAATTAGTAATTTATAGGAATATTTTAACATATAAAAATACTTATTGTTTGTTAAATTTTATATTTTACTCATAAATCAATTTGTGGTATATTCTTGGAATGCCGGAGTGGCGGAATGGTAGACGCGCTCGACTCAAAATCGAGTTTCGAAAGAGGTGGAGGTTCGAGTCCTCTCTCCGGCACAAAAAAATCACCGTAAGGTGATTTTTTGATGCCGGAGAAATAAAGTGCTGAATGCACTTTATGTGAGGACTCGAAAGACGGAGGCGGTGAGAAGTGATGATATCACTTCGTAAAACCTTTTGAGTTTTTTTTAGAGCGAAGCGAATTAAAAAATCCAAAAGGTGTACTGTTCCTGTAAGGAATACGATTTTTGTTCGACAAAAATTGTCGCCGAGTCGGGGTCGCGGAAATTTTGAGTGCTAACGAAAAATTATCTGTGACCGAGTCCTTTTTCATAATAAAAATCCCAACGGTTGTTGGGATTTATCTTTATGAACAAGCAGTTTTAATTGTATCTAATATATTATCAGAATTCACATCTAGAAGTTTTGCTCCGGCCATTTTATCATGACCTGAACCACCTAACTTTTCAGCAATAATTCTTGCGTGACTTCCGTCAACATAAGACCTTGTTCTTATTCGCCATTGATTTTTCTCATTATAATCTTCATTAGCGATTATCAAAATTTCAATTTCTTTTGACTTTTCGAACAGCTGGATCAAAGAATCTGTACTTGTATCTTCATCAATATAGTTACCTCTGCGTAAGTCATTTCTAGAGATAACACAAAGACCTACTTTTTTATTATCAAAAGACAGTGTGTAAAGATTATTCATGCCGATACGAATCATACTAAAATCATCTTCTTTCCATGATTTTTCGTACAACATAAAACAAGGATTCGGGTCGATATACTTCAAGATAGTTGAAAGTATTTCAAAAGTCCTTTGTGACAATCTATATTTCAAACACATGGTGTCAGACAAAATCCCCATGTATATAGCGAGAAGATAATCACCGCCAAACATATTAGGACTCTGATTTTTGAAATAATGCTCACCGATCTCATAAATCATTTCAGCTGTTGATGAGCAGATTGGATCGATTAATGAAGCAATTGCTCCAACAATATTGTTTCCAGAATGATGATCGATTACAAACTTAGGTAAAGTCATAAACTCACCCATATCATGCAAACGATCTTCTGATGAGGAATCCAACATCAGAAAACAGTCATATTGGGTCAAATCAAGATCTTTTACCTCATTATTTGAAATAATTTTTAACCAATCACCAAAAGCATTGAATTCTTTTGGAAACTTTACATTTTTTCCTAAAATTATTGTTACATCTTTTTGGAAAAACGTTAAAATTTCAGCCATTGCAATATTCGAACACAAGGAATCTGTATCAACATTTTCATGCAAACACAACAGAAACCTCTGATTTTTCATCAATTTTTCCAAAAACTGATTAATTTCTTCTTTTTTCATGTTTTATTCTACTGTAAATTCCATTTGTAAAATAACACAAAAGATGCTATTGTGTCAATAATGCAAAATGAATCTATAGCGAAACCCAAACTCATCATCATAACCGGCCCGACTGCCACTGGTAAGTCGGATTTTGCCGTACGTATCGCCAAAGAAATCGGCGGCGAAATAATCTCTGCCGACTCACGCCAAGTCTACAAAGGACTCGATATTGGTAGCGGTAAAATCACCGAAGCAGAAATGCAAGGCGTTCCCCATCACCTCCTCGACATCACTGGTCCACAAAATGTCGTATCTGTTGATCAATACAAACGACTAGCACACAAGAAAATCAAAGAAATTATTGAACGAGGAAATACTCCGATTATATGCGGAGGTACTGGATTTTATATTGATGCAGTGACCAAAGGAATGTCTTTCCCAGAAGTTCCTCCGAATGAAGAACTCCGTGCAGAACTCGAACAAAAAACAACAGAAGAATTATTCGCGCAAGTTGAATCACTCGACAGTGCCCGTGCAAAAACAATTGATGCAAAAAACCGCGTCAGACTAATCCGTGCAATCGAAATCGCAACAGCACTTGGTCATGTACCTGAAATCAAATCAGAACACCCGTATGACACATTATTTATCGGACTTGATTTACCAGATGAAGTATTGAAAGAAAAAATCAATATTCGCCTATTCGCGCGAATTAGTCCAATGTTGGAAGAAATTAAAAACTTAAATGAAAATGGGTTGTCTTGGAAACGGATGATTGCGCTCGGACTTGAATATCGCTACGGGGCAATGTGTGTCAAAGAAAAGATTTCTCAAGAAGAAATGATTTCAAAACTCCAAACCGAAATCTGGAAATACGCAAAGCGTCAACGAACTTGGTTCAAGCGAAACAAGAAGATTGTATGGATTGATCCGAGAGAAACTAATACTGAAGTGATAGAAAAAATTAAAGCATTTATTCAATAAAATGTTGTAATTAATAGTATACTGTATCCATGAACCTCAAAAAAATCATCTTTATCAGTCGCCCTCGTTTTTGGATATACGAACTCGGAACCTTTTTGTTCGGTGTTTTGGCGGGCGCAACAGCAGTACAAAGTCTCCTTGATCCGCTTGTTTTGCTATACGGATTTTATTTCCTATTACCTGCCAATATTCTCATTTATGGAATTAACGATATTTACGACTACGAGACAGACAAACTAAATCCCAAAAAGAATGCGTATGAGGAACTCCTCACCCCAGCTGAACACAAAACAATCTGGAAAAGTATCATCTTCACCACAATACCGTTTGTACTAGTTTCTTTATTTATTCCATCGTCTGCATTTTGGGCTTTTTGTTTCTTTATTTTCTTTGCAACGTTTTATTCAACCAAACCAATACGTGCAAAAACCAAACCATTCTTTGATTCATTTTTCTCAGCGGGACATTACATTGCCACTGGTGTTTTTGGCTATTATTTGAACGGCGGGACAACCTTCCCTTATATCGGAGTAATCGCGGGAATGCTTTGGGCTATTGCAATGCACGCGTATTCAGCAGTACCGGACATCACCGCCGACTCACAAGCAGGCATGCAAACAATCGCCACAAAGTTCGGTGGACTAAAAACACTCGTACTCTGCGCACTCTTTTATGTAGCAGCAAGTGTACTTGCTTATAGTATTCTCGGAATAATCGCACTCTTTTGCGGATTGGTATATCTTGCACTTATGATTATTTCTATCAAAAAAAGAAATAGCCCTGATGAGCTATTTCGTATCTATACTTTTTTCCCGTACATCAATATGACAATTGGTATGATTATCACGATTGTCTTTTTATTGCGACACGTTCTCTAGTTTCTCAAGCGGATGCGGGTGTGTAATGTTCATAATTCGCTTGTACGCAAGTTCTGATGATATCAAACAGATCGGCATACCGATACCAGGAGTTGTACCTGCTCCAACATACAACAGATTTTTGATTTTTGAACTCTTATTTTTGGGACGGAAAAAGGTCTGCTTCAGTGTGTGTGCGAGTCCGAGAGCGGTACCAGCAAATGCATTATAATCTTGTGTGAATTCTTGGTGTGCATACATACTTTCATATTCAATCATTGATTCGAGATTTGGAAGATTCAAATCTGATTTCATCATTGCAATGATTTTGTCTCGATACATCTTTCGTTCTTCATCACTAAATTCGATTCCCGCAGGCACTGGAACGAGGACAAACAACAAATCTTTGCCAGCAGGCGCAATGGTCTTGTCTGTTTTGGTTGGGCAACAAACATAGTACGACGGATCTTCAGGAAATTGCGGTTTATCAAAAATTGCTTTGAAGTTTTCTTTCCAGTTGATAGAGAAGCGCAAATTGTGATGTTGTAGTCCATCGACTTCTTGATTCAATCCTAGATACAAAATAAATGCTGATGGCCCCATCGTTGCTTTGTCCCAATATTTTTGAGGATAGGTACGCAATTTTTCATCATCAATAAGTACTGTTTCAGTAAAATGCATATCTGCATTTGATACGACAATGTCGCCTTGTATATATTCCCCATCAGCTAGCACGACACCGGTCGCAACAGCGTCTTTGACCGCAATCTTTGCAACTGGTGCATTTGTGCGAAACTTCACCCCATATGACACAGCGAGTGTTTCGAGTGATTCGATAATTTTATAAATACCCCCTTCCGGATAAAAGACCCCCATTTCAAAATCAATATAATTCATGATGTTGTACAGTGCAGGAGTTTTGTCTGGTGCAGAACCAAGGAAAACGAGTGTGTACTCCAAGATCTTTTTGAGACGTTGATCTTTGAACCATTTATTCAAATACGATTCCATTGTTTGCAACGGATTCATTGCCAACCCTTCCTTCATAAAATCCTTTTGCAAAAAGTCCAACACAGAATCATAATTTCTGTACATAAAATATTTTTTTGCAATTTCATATTGTTTTCCAGAGCGAGCGAGATACTGCTGAATTTTTGCAGAAGATCCTGGTTCAAGTTTTTCAAAAGTTTCCAAATCTTTCTTTGTATCAGAATACATATCGAGCATTGGAAAAACATCATCTCCTGGGAAAAACACGCGGTACGACGGAGCAAGCTTGATCAACTTCAAATGATTTTTCACATCTTCATCGAGCAATTCGAAGAAATGTTCGAATATATCTGGCATCAAATACCATGACGGCCCCATATCAAACACGAACCCTTGTTCTTTCAAAAGCCGTGCACGTCCACCAAGCTGGCTATTTTTCTCAACCAGCGTGACTTCGTGACCTGACTTACCGAGCAGACAAGCGAGTCCTAATCCTCCGATTCCTCCCCCGATTATAACGATGTGTTTTTTGTTCATATACGTAATGCTATTTTTAATGTGAGTAATATTTTTTTGCCAGTAGATACACTGTGTCGTTTTGAAAAAATATCATAGTCAGCTTTTTCAATTTCAGTCAAAACCTCCTTACACAACAACGCAGCGACAGCGACAGCAAATCTCATTCTTTTTGGTAAATACTGATATCCTTGTTCTGCGTACTCATATAGTTTTCGATTTCGAGCTATTTCAAACCTCATCAATGCTTTGAATGAATCGCTGACATTATGATTTCTGATATCATCCTCAGTTACAGTATAACATTCGAGATCCTCACGTGGGATATATATTCTTCCGTATATTTCATAGTCTTCACGAATGTCACGCAAAAAATTTGATAATTGCATTGCTTCTCCGAGTGCGCGAGCATATGGCAATGCTTCTTTTTTTTCATCACCCAAAATCTGCACCATCATTAGTCCAACAACCGTTGCCGATCCGTACATATAGTGGACCAATTCTTCATAGTTCTCATATCGGTGTTTGTATGTGTCTGCATACATTGCATCCAAAAAGGCGTCGATATATTCTTGCTTAATCCCTATCTCTTTGACTGTCTTATCAAAAGCAATCAATTCAGGAAGTGTTGGAGTCTCTCCTTTTTCAACATTTCTCCATACTTGGGTCCAGCGAACAAAATCTTCTCCACCTTTTTTCAAATCAGCGGTCGTATCAACAAAGTTATCTGCGACACGAACAAATCCATACAATGCATAGATGTGTTCTCTAATTTTTTTGGGGAAAAATCTCGTAGCAAAATAGTATGTTCGACCATACTGCTTATTGAGATTCTTAGAATATTCGATTGCCTGTGCGTAAGTCATATTCATATTTATGATGCACGCAATGCGACCATATCAATAAAAGTGACCAACAAATCTTTTGTTGTTTTTCGATACGGAGCAGTGCTGACAGATTCTTCAGCAACAGCAAAAAACTTCTGCGCTTCTTTCTGTAGATATGCATCAACAGCATACGTACGCAACAATGATTTCAGTACTGAACCCTCTTCTTTAGAAAAATCTTTTCCGAAGAATTGTTTAAATAGTTGCAAATCTTTTTGACTAGCTTTTTTATAAAAATATTCCGTCGCCAGTGTTTGCTGTCCTTCTCGTATGTCATCGAGTGTGTTTTTCTTGATTTTTGCTTCATCACCAAAAATATCAAGTGCATCATCTTGTATCTGATACGCAATCCCTAGTGATTCACCAAGTGCGAAAAAATGTGCTTGTTTTTCAGCAGAAAGCCCTCCCAAAAGTGCTCCGATTTCAAATGGTCGAGCAAAGGTATATCGCGCGGTCTTGTATTGCATCTTTTGCATAATGACCTTTTTTGCAACAGGTTCTTTTTGATACGCGAGCCGAACATCAAGCATTTGCCCCACGATCACCTCTTCGAGCAATGTCTGTATTTTCAAACGTACCGCAGGTTTGATATCAGCACCGCAAAGCACATCAAAGGCGAGTGTATACACTAAGTCACCGACCAATACAGCCTGCATATTGGCATAATGCGTTGCACTAGAGGCAACATCACCACTTTGTTGTTTGATATACTCATGCACGGTTGGTAATCCTCGACGAAGAGAACTGTTGTCGATAACGTCGTCATGAATGAGTGCAAATGTCTGTATCAATTCGAGTGATATCATCACACTCCACACCGCATCAGTTATTTTTTTGTTTGATTCTGTATATGCAATATATGCACAATATGGACGAACACGTTTCCCTTCTTTTGTGTATGTTTGTATATACTTCAAAAAAAGTTGTATCTGTTTGTCTGTCGTAATTTTTTTATACGAAGAAATCTTTTTTTCGATATAGTCAAAAAATCGGACATCGAATTCTTTTTTAAATTCCTGTATATTCATAAGTAAGTTAGGCAATTATAACACAAAACAACACTTAGAAACCAAACAAAAAAGCCCTTCTCGGGCTCTTTTGTATGGTTTAATTCAACAAAAATCGTAATGTTGAAACGAGACGAATCTTTTTGTATTCAGGTGATCCTGGGTCTTTGTCAGTGATGTCAAAGACTCCTTGATTTCCGCGATTGACTCCCCCGACAGTTGTTCCAGCGTTTTGCGCAAATGAAGTTGCTGTTTCTTTTGCGTTCTTGATTGCTTCGGCCAACATTTCTGGCTTCACACTGTTCAAGTCAGAGAATTCAAAAGAGATATAATTTTGATTGAGGACTACTCCTTTCTTTACCAAAAGCAATGTTTCGTTTGATGCACTTTTTGCCAAATCAACTTTCTTTGTGTAGACCGCGACTTGATTAGTTGAATTATATCGGAATGCTGCGTCTTTGTAGGTGTCTTGATAAATATTTACCGGAGCCACATTGATTTCACTTGTTTCAAATCCTTTTTCAGTCAAGAAACTTTTGATTGCGGTGATATTCTTTTCTGTATCAGCATAAAGTTGATCAATACTGTTTGATTTTACTTCAAATGTCAGTGTCCAAATAGCGGTGTCAGCTTTGACAATCTTTTCTGATAATCCTTTTACTTCAACATACGAACCTTGTTTCGAGAAATCTTTCGAAGCGAAAAATACCGCTCCGGCAAATAATACAATACCTGCGACGACAACCCAAACTGCGTTATTTTTTAGTTTTTCCATATGAATTGATTATAGCATTTAAATCTTCTAAAAATAGCAAGTTTATGATAAAGTAGTGAGACGGGCGATTAGTTTAGTGGTAGAACAAAGGTCTCCAAAACCTTTGGTGGGGGTTCGATTCCTCCATCGCCCGCAGGAAGCGATAGAAAGCAAACTGCTTTGCTTTCGTGGAGAATCGAAAGACTTTTCCGTACGAATAAAGTGAGATGGAAAAGTACCAGCGACAGTAAGTCGAGATTCCTCCATCGCCCGCAATTTAAATAAAAGAAAATCCCCTTTTCGGGGATTTTCTTTTATTTCTTACCTTCCTTAAACACAACGTGTTTACGAAGTTTCTTAGAGAACTTTTTGAGCTCCAATTTTTCAGGATTTTGTTTCTTGTTCTTGAAGGTAAAGATGATCTCTTTAGTCCCCTTACTGAACAATTTTATTAAATGGTCTTGCTTTGACATAGTCTCCATACTATACAGAAAATGGGTCTTTTTTGCAAGTTTTTAAGGTTATCAAAATTCCCTTGAAATATGGCCAAAATTCTGTATACTGG
>CAYUGY010000016.1:0-14136 GCA_964444515.1 uncultured Candidatus Saccharibacteria bacterium
CTTATCGTAGGAAATTCATTGTAAGGAAGGTTGAATTCTTTACAAACCTGTCTTACAACCAGACTAAGTTGTGGGTAATATTCATGACTTACTTTAGGGAAGAGATGGTGTTCAATCTGAAAGTTAAGTCCACCAACATACCACGAAAGCAACTTGTTATTGGTCGCAAAATTGGCTGTTGTAAGAATCTGATGCACAGCATTCTCATGTTCGATAAAACTATGTTTTGTTCCTGGAAAAGGAGACGGTGCATCAATCATCTGTGTCGATTCAACAACATGAGCTAACTGAAAAACAGTGCTAATAGTGAGACCGACAATAGATGTCACTACAAAGTATCCAAGAACGACCATCCAAAAAGGATGGAATATGCAAGGAATAATGATAAATACAGTCGCATGCGCAATTTTACTCAACCAAAACATAAAATGATTTTTGATTGTGAAGTGCAAACCTGAATTACCGACAGTTCCTTTGAAATAGGTTACAAAGTCCGAGTACCATATCCAAGAGGAGTACCCGAATAGTGCGTAAACATACCACAAATACCGATGCTGATGAACCATCCAAGGATACCATTTTTGTGAAGGATGAAACCGACCAAAATAGGGGATATTAATATCTGTATCATATCCATTAATGTTGGTATACGTATGATGCACTTCATTGTGTTTAGTCTTCCAAATATCAGCATTACCACCAAGCAGGTTGAGCCAAAGACCCAAGAATTGGTTGAGCCATTTTTTTCGACTAAATGAACCGTGAACCGCATCATGCATAATATTGAAACCAATACCCGCAATGATAATACCAAACAAAAAGAGTAGCGGTATCGAAAGATACCAAGCGAGATTAGTGGTTGCCAATAAATAATATGTAGCAAACCATGCAAACATAAAGATTGCAGCTTTTAGATGCAATCTATGAGTCCCTTGTGTTCCATACCGATCAAGATACGGAGCCGCAAGTTCATCGAGCCTCCTCCTGAATGGATTCGGACGGTTAGAGAATTTGAGTCCCATATGATGTTGTTTTATAAAGAATTTTTCCTATTTAATTGTATCACTCTTACATAAAAACAAAATCACCCACATGTGGGTGATTTTGTTTTTATGCCGACAATCTTACAAGCTATAGATCTTGTTTGATTTCTAATAAAAACAAATTTAATTAATTGTTTTTATTATTTTGCAACAGCGTCTTTGAGAGCTTTTGCTGCGCGGAATTTTGGAACTCGTGTTGCTGGAACACTTACAGACGCACCTGTTTTTGGGTTGCGAGCCGTACGTGCTGCACGCATCTTTACAGAAAAGATACCGAGCCCAGCGATACTTACTTCTTCGCCTTTCTTCAAGGTACCTACTACTGCGTCCAAGATACTATCGACAACCATTTCAGCTTGTACTTTTGTACCGCCGATTTTCTCTTGTACGAGTTCTACTATTGCTGCTTTGTTCATAATAAAAAATACTATGACTATTAATGAGCGACCATTTCGACAGACAGCTTATGCGTTCGCCTAAGCTGTCTGTATTATATCTAAGTTTTACAAGGGGATGCAAGCCCTTCGCTGTTGACAAGTTTTTAAAATGATTTTTTGTTTTTATATAATAAAAGACAACAAACTTTGTTTGTTGTCTTTTATTTAGCTGTTTTATTATCTTGCAAATTCGATAATACGATTTTCACGAATTACTGTAATCTTAATTTCACCTGGGAATTTGAGCTCTTGTTCAATTTTTCGAACAATATCACGTGCCAAATGCTTGGCTTCAATATCAGATACGTCATCAGGGGAGACAAAGACACGAACTTCACGTCCAGCAGAGATAGCATAAGACTTCTCAACCCCCTTGAAACCATTGATAATTCCCTCGAGGTCAGCCAATCGCTTCAAATAGTTCTCAACAGTGTCACGACGCGCTCCTGGGCGCCCACCAGAGATATAATCAGCTGTCTGCACAATGACTGCTTCGATGCTTTCATGAGGACAATCATCATGGTGAGACTTCATTGCAGTAATAATGCGTGGATCTGCTCCAAATTTTTCAAGAATACGAATACCGATATCAATATGTGTTCCTTGGACCTCATGATCGAGTGCTTTTCCGATATCGTGCACCAATGCACCAGCCTTGGCTATAGCAACATCACCACCAAGCTCTTCTGCGAGCATTCCTGCAATGTGCACCATTTCAATCGAGTGTTGGAGTACATTTTGACCATAACTCGTGCGGAAATGTAGTCTTCCAACAATCGCTACGATACGTGGATCAAGATTGAATATTCCACATTCATACACCGCACGTTCTCCTTCTTCTTTCATGATCTTATTGATTTCATCACGAGCACTATCTAGCATCTCTTCAATCTTTGCAGGCTGAATACGTCCATCAGAGATAAGATTTTCCAACGCAACACGAGCTACTTGTCGACGAACAGGATCGAATGAAGAAATCACAATTGTACCTGGCGTGTCATCAATAATGAGCTCAACACCAGCGGCACGTTCGAACGATCGAATATTGCGACCTTCTTTTCCAATAATTTTACCTTTGATGTCCTCTGAAGGAATATTCACGACAGTTGTTAGGTGCTCTTGAGCAGTAGAAGATGAAAGACGATGAATAGTGGTAGTCAGTATTTCCTTGGCACGACGATTCAACTTCTCTTCGTTTTCGCGTTCGAGCTTGCGCGTACGAATCATTAGATCTTCTGCATAATCACGCTCAATATCTTTTTCAAGGATCACTTTTGCTTCTTCTTTTGAAAGTCCGGCGATTTTCTGGATTTCTTTGATTTTTCCAGCCTCAAGTTCTGAGACATTGGCTTTTATTGTTTTGATTTCCTCAACTTGATCTTTCAGATGATCGGCCTCCTTATCGAGCTCAACCTGACGAGCATCGAGATATTCTTCTTTTTTAACCAAACGAACTTCAGTTTTTTTCCATTCGTCTGTTTTTGTTTTTTCGAGCTCTTTGAGCTCTTCTTCTTTTTCTTCTGCTTTGGTGCGGGCTTCTTCGGTAATACGAGCAACTTCTTCTTTGGCATTCAAAATCATTTGTTTGATTTCGATATCAATAGAACCTCGTTTTGCCATTGTCAGTAGGACACGGATAAAATATCCAGCACTCCCTCCGAGAATAAAAGCCAAAAGCACAAAGGCTGTTTCGACTGTAAATATCATTTTTTATATGCTAAGAAAACACCGATTCTATGTAGCGGCGAATATCAGAAATAACGTGTCTTAAGAAATATAATGCTTTGAGATACATAATTTTGAATTTTCTACCTCGAAAATTCACGTCGAAAGAATTTTGACAACGGAGTTGGTAAATTTTTCGACGCAGATTGAGGAAACGATACAGACATTCAGTCGGTTAAGGAAAAGTGCGGGAAGGTCAGAAAGGGTGTCTTTTTAGACTTGATTAAAGAGTAACAAAATAAATATAACACAAAGAGTTACTTGTTTCTAGTAGTAAGATTCTAATGAAAACGTAAGTGCTTTTGGAATAAGCATTGACATATATATACGTAATTTGTATATTAGCCACGGAATTAAAAACAAAACAAATGAATAAAAACATCAATTTCGTGGAAGTAATAGAAAATCATCATCGTTTCCGCACACAACCTCCTTTTCTTTGGAAAATTGTTATATTTCTGTTTTTGGTCTTTATGCTATCAGTAGCTCTTTGGATTTCAAAAATATCTGTATATGGGTACACACCGAACACAAGTCTTATACAATTTTTATACAAAATAGAGCCTGGTAATTTAATTTTAATGTGCGAATTTTTTTGTATGACACTGTTTCTTATCGCACTGTTTCTAGCAAACAGAAACCGGTGGGACCAAAAAAGAGCTGATGCTTATGTGCTTTTATCAAATAAAACACTAGAGCCTGAGGAAGACTTGCTGAAAAAAATCAATGAAATTTTTGAAGTAAAAGACGAAAAAAAACAACCGTAGTGGTTGTTTTTATTTTGGAAAACAAAAAACCTTTTATAAAAAGATTTTCCTTTCAGGAGAACCGCTCTTTTCATAACTAGAACCTTTTCTATTTCTTCTTGTTTATCATTACTTCATCAACAATGCCGTATTTTTTAGCTTCATCAGCGGTCATCCAGTAGTCACGGTCTGCATCTTTTTCAACTTGTGCCATTGGTTTACCGGTGTTTTTTGAGAGAATTTTATACAAGTTTTCACGTGCACGAAGAATATTTTTTGCTGTAATTGCAATATCTGAGGCTTGTCCTTCTGCACCACCCATTGGTTGGTGAATCATTACCTCAGCATTTGGTAACGCAAAACGTTTACCTTTTGTACCAGCAGAGAGAATCATCGCCCCCATACTTGCTGCCATTCCAACACAAACAGTTGAAACATCACATTTGATGTGATTCATTGTATCCAAAATCGCAAGACCTGCAGACACAGAACCGCCTGGAGAGTTGATGTAAAAAGAAATATCTTTTTTAGAATCTTGGTGTTCCAAGAAAAGCAGTTGGGCGATTATCAAATTCGCAACCTCGTCGTTGATACCACCACCGAGGAAGATAATACGTTCATTCAAAAGGCGAGAGTATATGTCATACGCCCGTTCACCGTTCATTGTTTTTTCGATAACTGTTGGGATTAACATAAGTAAGTTATAAAGTTAAAAGTTCATAAAGTTTATATAGTAGTGAGAACACTATAGCATTATTTAGGGATTTTTCAACAAAAAAATAGCGATCAAAGATCGCTATTTTTTTGTTTTATTACTTCAATTCTTCCAAGAAATTCAACGCTTTATCGTTTGTCATTGTTTCATCAATATATGACACCGCACGAGCTTTGTCGGCACCAGGATATTGTTTCAAGATTTCTTCTACTTGTTTTTCAACTTCTTCCTGTGATGGCTTCAAATTTTCAGCCTTAGCGATTGCCTCGAGTGCCAATTTTCCAACCACACTTTTCTTGGCTTCACCTTTGATTTCTTCTCGCAAATCAGCTTCTTTTTTGTTGATACGAGTCATATAGTCATCAAAAGATAGTCCCATTGATTCGATGTCGTGCTTCATGCGTTGCAACATAATATCACTTTCGCTTTGGATGAGTACTGCAGGGATTTCAACTTCTGTGGCGTCGATCAATGCATCCATAATCAAAGTTCGTACACGAGATTTTTCACGTTGAGTTTTTTCAAGGGTGATATTTGCTTCAACTTTTGCGCGAAGCGCTGCAACATCATCAAAACCAAAACTCTTAGCGAATTCATCGTTCAATTCTGGCAACATATCGTCAGTAATTTCACCATGAGAATGATCGTCGTGATCATGTCCACCTTCTTCGTGTAGTTTGTTGTGAGCACGCATTTCTTGCAATTGACGCAATGTTTTTTCTACGTCTTGATCAAGTGGTTGCTCGTTGTCGTTGTTCTCAGTATCATCTTTCTTTGAAATTGCTTCTTTGGCGATCTTTTTGTAATCAGGCAGTGTGAACGACGGCATTACATCAGTCACAATTTTGAATTCCAATGGATTTCCCTTAGCAATTTTAGTGATGATAACTTCCGGATAACCGATTGCGTCAACTTTTTCAATAGTTAACATTTCTAAATAAACAGCTTCGATAGCCAATTCTGCCATTTTTTCAAAAAGCGCCATTTCTGATACTTCTTTTTCAACCATAGTCACAGGTACTTGTCCTTTGCGGAACCCTTTGACCTCGACAACTTGCGCGAAGATTTCTAGGGCTTTTTGCTTATAGTTTTCTACTTTTTCCCATTCTATTTGAGAAGCCAGCTCAATCTTTGAATCTGGTAGTGTGTTTTTTGTGATTTTCATAGGCAGAGCATACTGTTTTTTCAATGAAAAAACAAGGCTTTGGTGCCTATTTATTGCTCAAGTGTCTCACTATCTGTCGAAGAGGCAACAAAATCAAGTGTTGTAGTATTTTCTTTAACCTCAAGGTTGATTTGGTCTGACACCGGATCTGAGGAGATAGGTTTTTTATTTACTTTATTACTTATATAAGAAAGAGAAATACCTCCTATCAACATAAGGAGTATTAAAATAACTAGTTTTTTTCCATTATTTGTCATTTGCAATATTTATGACGATCTGACGGAGCAATTTATTACTGTCATTAGTATTGTCACGCAGTGAATTTATGGTATTTTGTTTACTTGTGAAAAATTTGGCTGTCGAATCGATTGTTTTGATTGAACTCAATTCAGTAACATATCCTTTTGCCAGTTCAATATTTTTGTTTACTATATCCCAATTTGTTTGTGTTTCTATTGATAGTGTTTTTCCGTTCGCAACATATTCAGCAATTTGTTTTTCAACTTTTTGATAACGAGATTGTATACGAAGCAGGGGAGACGCAAAAATACCGTCGATTTTATAAGCAGGTGCTTTTGTTTCAATGATTTCTACTGTAGAAGTTGCTTCAACCACTGTTGTAATTGCTGTTGTCGATGTGGCTTTTGGTGTAATAGTTGTGTTCTTTTTAACAGCTGCAGCATTACCAATAAATGGAAGGAAGAACAATGGTAACAAAAGAATAGAAGGATATTTCATATGATTAAGTATACAACAAAGAAAAGTATAAGGAATTAGTATAAGTATGAGAAAACAAAAGAGCGACAGACTTCGTCTGTCGCTCTTTTGTTTTTGGTAGTAGCTAGATGCTAGTCGCCAGAAGCTTTTCTATTCTTCAAATTTCGGAAGATAATCATTCACATATCGCTCCTCACACTCTTTGATCACATTGATTGCTTCATCTTTTTCGAAGAAACCAAGTGGTTTACAGGTGCCAGGCTTTTTCAAATGCTTATAGTATTCGAAATAGTGTTCAACTTCTTTCATCCAGTGTTCACCCAAGTCTGTATATGACTTGATGTGATCCACTCGCTTATCATCTGCAAGCACAGTAATAATTTTGTCATCGCGTTCACCACCGTCTTCAAACTTCATCACTCCGATAACTCGAAGCTCAGCCAAAGATCCTGGCAAAAGTGTTTCTGTTACATTCGCGATAACAACATCAAGTAAATCTCCGTCTTCATCCCATGTTTTTGGAATCAAGCCATATGTTATCGGGTATGCGAGAGAAGAATATCCGACACGATCAAGTTTTAATACACCGGCTTCAGTAATATATTCGTATTTATTGATCGTATTTGGAGTAATTTCTATCAATCCGTTTACAACACCTTTTGCTTCATCTGCGAAAGCAGGGAGAATGTGTTGCAAATTCAACATATATTTTGATGGTTTGTGATCGATGTTTGCCATATTATGCTGTTTCTTCAACAATTTCTGCTACAGTTTCGACATCTTCTTGTGACAACCCTTCTTCTTTTGCTTCTTCGAGCGCTTCAGTGACAGCTTCTCCGAGATCTGCACCACTGTTTTTCTTTTCTGCTCGTTCGTCTGAAGCCATAATAGTTTCATCGACAACAACATCACCAACAGTTCCTTTGATATCAATTCTCCAACCAGTTAGTTTTGCAGCAAGACGAACATTTTGTCCTCCTTTACCGATTGCGAGAGAAAGTTGATCTTCAGCAACTTCAACAGAAGCTTTGTGTTCTGTTTCGTCGATTTCGATATTCAACACCTTGGCAGGAGAGAGGGAATTTGAAATAAATTCTGCTGGGCTTTCTGACCATGGAATAATATCAATTTTTTCTCCATTCAATTCATTTGAAACTGTTGTTACGCGAACACCACGTCCACCAACACACGCACCAATTGGGTCTACTTGGTCATCATTTGAGTGTACAGCGATTTTTGAACGAGAACCTGGTTCACGAGCAATTGATTTGATTTCAACTGTTCCTGACGCAATTTCTGGTGCTTCGATTTCAAACAATGCGTGCAAGAATTTAGGATGTGTACGAGAAAGTCTCAAATTTACTCCACGAACTGACTCTTCAACAGAGAAGAGATATGCACGGATACGGTCTCCACGGTTCCATCGCTCTCCAGGAATTTGTTCTTCAGGAGAAAGTACTCCTGTTGCACGGTTGAAATCAACAAAAAGCATTCCTTTTTCTACTTTTTGGACATATCCATTCACGATTTCACCTTCTTTGTCTCCGTATTCATCAATGATTGTTGAGCGTTCTGCTTCGCGAATCTTTTGAATAATGACTTGTTTTGCTGTTTGAGCTGCAACACGACCGAAATCTGCTTTGTTTTCAAGAGGAAAAACGATTTCATCTTCCAATTCAGCATCTTTTTTGATCTTTTTCGCATCTTCCAAGAAAATATGGTGCTCTTCGTTGAAACGAACACGCATATCTCCTTCTTCAAGCACTTCTTCGACAAGCTCTTCACCCTCTGTTTCTTCTACAATACGAACAAGTGTGTCATCAACAACGATTTTTACTTGAGAAAAATCTGTTTCTCCTGTTTCCATATCAAAAGAACAACGAACAATTTGTCCTTTTTTTCCGTAATCTTTTTTGTATGCAGCAGCCAAAGACTGTTCGATGGCTTCAATTATTTTATCTTTTGGTATTTTTCGCTCTTCTTCTAGTTGAATAAGGGCGAGTTTCATTGTTTTTAAGTCAAACATATTTATTTGTAGGGGATAGGGTCAAGGTTCAAGCGTATAGACTCGCACAATCACACAAAATCCCTTTTATTATTTAATTTTGCTAATTTTTCTAAAAATAATGCCCGCTTTTGGGCGGACATTACTATTAATATCTATATATTACATAACAAAATACAAAAACACAAGTCATTCACTTTTTATTTTTTATTGTTGTAATGCTTTTTTATTTTTTGAAAAAAATTTCAAACAAGCGTTACTTATTAAGACTATTATAAAATTACGTGAGTTATCCACAGGTTTTCAACATATTTTTTAGATTTTGGGGAGTTTATCCACAGAACATAAAAGCTATAATGTTTTCTATGCAAGACTACAAACAACTTTGGGATAGCTGTTTAATCGAAATAGAGTCAGGTCTTTCAAAAGCCAATTTTAATACTTGGTTTAAAAATACATCAATAATCAAACAAGATGCCGGTACGGTATATATCGGTGTACCAAATGAATTCGTCAAAGAGTGGTTAGTAACAAGATTCAATAAATTGATTCTAAAAACACTAATGAATTACACGGAAAATATCCGTGGAGTAGAATATACCATTGTAAAACAAGATCAAAACAAGAAAAATATCGAAAATAGTCCGTCATATCAGAATGCAACACTACCGCTCGATGATCTCTATGTGAATAAAGAGGATAATTTGAACCCTCGATACATCTTGGACACCTTTATTGTCGGTTCATTCAATGAGTTAGCCTATGCCGCTTCTCAAGCAATCATCAAAGCTCCGGGAAAGAGTTACAACCCTTTCTTTGTCTATGGAAATAGTGGTCTAGGAAAAACACACCTTATTGAAGCAATAGGGAACACTATTAAGAAGAATGATTCTAGTAAAAAGATATATTACACAACACTTGAACGTTTTTATATTGAGTGTGTAAACGCTATTCAGGCCAACAAAATCAATATTTTCAAGGAAAAATACCGAAAATTTGATGTCTTGATTATCGACGATGTCCAATTCATTACCGGAAAAACCCGTACACAAGATGAATTGTTCCATGTATTCAATACACTTTATGATACAAACAAACAAATTGTGTTTTCATCTGATAAACACCCGAACTTCATCGCAGGTCTCGAAGATCGTTTGAAATCACGCTTTTCTCAAGGAATGATCGTAGAAGTCCTTGAACCAGAATATGAGTCTCGTATTGCTATTTTGAACGAAAAAGCCAAGCAATTAAACAAAAATATCCAACCAGAGGTAATTGAATACATTGCTTCTGTAGTAGAAGGGAATATCCGTGAACTAGAAGGAACATTGAACTCTATTATCTGTCAAAGTGACTTACGAAATCGCCCAGTAGATATCAATGAGGTCAAACAATTCCTCAAAAACGTTGTTCGACCTAAAAAACAAGTAGCTGTAGAGGAAGTAGTCAAAACAATTGCCGATTTTTATGGTATCGATGAACAATCTATCTATGAAAAGACTCGTCGTAAGGAAATTGTCCATGCGAGACAAATGGTTATGTTTATTCTTCGCGAAGAATTCAGTGTTTCTTTCCCTTTAATCGGTCAAAAACTAGGAGGGAAGGATCACACGACAGTAATACACTCATGCACAAAGATAAAATCAGAGTTGGTTCACAATCCGGCACTGGGACAGGAACTGGAAAAACTTAAAATACTATTTCGTTAACTTGTTCTTTTGTTTTTAAGATTTATTTAAATGGATGCAGTTCAAGGAGAAATATTTAAAATAAGAAGAAATGTACCGATTGTACATTGATGAATATTTTAGGTATTTCGACACAGAAATGCGCCATTTAAATAAATCTTATGTGGATAAACCCTGTGGATACTGTGTGTAAAAGGAGAGATAAGGTTGTGAGTAACAAAAGACAAAAAGTGGATAAAAACAGGTGTGCAAAAGTTATATTTTTATCCCACAGTTACCAACAGGATATTTTGTGTATAAGTTTTGATAAAAGAAGCTTGTAGTATATAGAAAAAAAGAGTAATCAACAGTATCAACAGAGCCATCATAATCATCATATATTTATATATAATATATAATAACAACTAAGAATAACTAGCGGAGGGTATTAATCCCGTTAGAAATCGCGGTCACGGTTTATAAATTAAAATATAAAAAATTATTAACTTTTAATTCTAAATAGCGTATCGGTACAGATAACACTGACCGCGACCTATCTCTAACGGGATGAAATTCGAAGCCTCAATAGAAAAAATAAAAGAAGCGATTGTAAACACAGATCGAATTGCTGGCAAGAATTTATCGTTACCAGTTCTTGGAAGTATATTGATCATTGCATCAGATAAAAAGCTCAAATTGCGTTCTACAAACCTTAGTATCGGTATAGAGGTAGATGTACCCGCAAAAGTTGAAAAAGATGGCGTAGTGGCAGTACGTGCCGAAATACTGGCAGGTTTCTTCTCTAATCTGGTCAACACAGGAACTGTTTCTTTTGAACAAATTGAAAATACTGTTGTTATTAGTACAAAACAAGTAACTTCTCGTATCAAAACTATTCCACATGAAGATTTTCCAACAATTCCAGTGATCGACGGTGAAGGAAATAAAATCAGTGCGCAAAAATTTAACGAAGGATTGCGAGCAGTGTATTATTCAGCGGCAATTTCTGATATCAAACCTGAAATCGCAAGTATCTATGTGTATAAAGATGGTGAAAAGTTGGTATTTGTTGCAACTGACTCATTTCGTCTTTCTGAAAAGAAAATTCAGCAAAGTATTGAAAACTTCGAATCAATACTGATTCCATGGAAAAATGTCGTTGAAATAATGCGTTTATTGGACAGTGTGCAAGGAGATTTTATTTTGACACACACAAAGACGCAGATCGCTATCACCGACAAAGAACAAGGACTTTATCTGACTTCTCGAGTAATCGACGGAAATTTCCCAGATTATCGCCTTATTTTTCCAAAAGAAGTCTTGATTGAAGCTAGTATTTTGAAACAAGAATTTGTGCAGTCGTTGAAACTGGCAACCATTTTCTCTGATAAATTCAATCAAATCACGTTGAATATCAATGGAGATACGAACACTTGTTCGATTGCTTCAAAAAACAACGAAACTGGTGAGCAAGATATTGTGGTGCCATGTAAAGTAACTGGTGGAAGTATTACTGCTAGTTTCAATTACAAACACTTTATGGATTGTTTCTCTTCGATTGGTGGAGACACAGTCAAACTCTCGTTTACTCAACCACAAAAGCCAGTACTCGTTAGTGGAACAGATAGTAGTTTTACTTATTTGATAATGCCACTCAACCGCTAATATGGCCGAGCGAATGACGTCGTATATCGAGCAACTACTCGGTAAACTACAACAAAAAGAAAACGTTAAGAAAAAAATCGCTGAAATAATATTGTCTATCACCAAAGTTCCGGTTGAACCAAAAAACATCAGTGCAAAAAACGGTGTTTTGTTTATCAAAGAAAGTGGAATAAGAAAACAGGAGATTGTGATGAATAAACAAAAGATTATTGAGCAAATACAGAAGGAAGTTGGATCGTTGTTTTTGGATATAAAATAAAAATCTGCACCATGAGGTACAGATTTTTATTTAGAGTATTAAAAAGCTCAAATCTCCAAACAATCCTTGTTAATAATAAAATAAACAAGTAGTCAGATCGCAAAGGATAGTCCCAGCAAACGGTAAACCGTAACCAAAACGTCCTCCTTGAAATCACTTGAGCGTAAGCCGATTGCTTAGAGATTTGAGCCTTCTTTTGATATACTAGAAAAAACAGTATATACCATATTTTTAAACTAAAAGTAGTGTAGCATAGTATAAATTTTTTGTCAAGTATTTTCAATTATGTCCAAAGAACAACACACAGACGGAAGACTCGACCAAACACTTCGACCAAATACTTGGGATGAATATATTGGACAAGAACACATCAAAGAAAATGTGCGAATTTTACTTGAAGCTGCAAAAGAACGTGAACATCATGCAGAACATTTGCTTTTTTATGGGCCACCAGGACTTGGAAAAACAACACTGGCTCATTTGATTGCTAAACACACTGGTAGAAATATACGTTCAACTTCAGGTCCCGCAATTGAGAAAGTTGGAGACCTTGCATCAATACTGACAAATCTAACCGCAGGAGATATTTTATTTATTGATGAAATACATCGGTTGAATAAAATGATTGAAGAGGTTTTGTATCCAGCAATGGAATCTGGTGTGCTCGATATTATTATCGGTAAAGGGCCGTCTGCTCGAACAATTCAACTTGAACTTCCTCCGTTTACCTTGATAGCTGCGACAACTCGCGTGGCATCACTTTCTTCACCGCTTCGTTCACGTTTTTCTGGTGGAACATTTCGATTGGAATTTTATACGAATGAAGAATTGAAAAAAATTATTGCTCGTTCGGCAAAGTTGCTCGGTATTGAGTTGTCTGACACAGCACTAAATGAGATCGCGATTCGTAGTCGTAGTACACCGAGAACAGCCAATCATTTTCTTAAGCGTGCGCGAGATTTTGCTCAAGTACACAAAAAAGAATTGGATGACAAAACAGTTCGTGAAGCATTGGCACTGCTCGGTATTGATGAATTAGGTCTCACACAAACAGATCGAAAAATATTGGAAGTAATGATTGAAAAGTTCAATGGTGGGCCAGTTGGTTTGAATACTATTTCTGCTGCGACAGGGGAGGAAGAGGCGACAGTAGAAGAAGTAATTGAACCATATCTATTGCAACTTGGTTTGATCGAAAGAACTCCTCGTGGGCGTACTGTTACAAAAAAAGCATACACACATTTGGGTTTTGATTTGAAATAAAAAAAAGACAAAATAAAAAGCGAAAGAAATTTCGCTCTTGTTTTATATAGATAACTTTTCAATTTCACTAACAATTGTTTCGATTTTTGCCATCGCTCCAACACCCATATCTTTGCATGCCAATGTTTTTTCAATTGGATCAACAACAATTATTTGTTTGAAACGCTGCCTTAAACAACTTAGTTGTTGTTCTGTAATCGGATCGATCCACATTTCTGTATTCATTGCTGGGGCAAGTGCAAGAGGTTTTTCTTTTGTCCAATCTCGTGCAATACAACACAGAAAGTTGTCGCACATACCATGAGCAATTTTTGCTAAGGTATTGGCTGATAATGGTGCAATAAGCAATACATCAGCCCATGTGCGAAATTCGATATGTTCAACAGTATCACCTTTTTGATAACCTTGTTCCAACCACTCATCTTCATCGAGATACAGCAGTTTTGATTCTGTTTCTGGTAAGGGTGTTTGCTTCAAAAAATATAGTGACGATTTAGTAGCTACTACTCTGACTTCATGTCCTGCTTCAATCAAAGCTCTGACAAGTTTGGAAGTGAGCACAGTGGCTACACTTCCTGTTACACCTAAAATTATTTTCATGACAGTGTGTTTTTAGTTAAGAGTTCAAAAATTGCATTTGGTAAATCATCACGCGTCACATCAATGGTTTCATTTTCTGTTACGATATACGCACGATCTTTTGACCATTCCAGACAGTTGGCAACAATG
>CAYUGY010000017.1:0-14020 GCA_964444515.1 uncultured Candidatus Saccharibacteria bacterium
ATATGCGTTCGATTGGTCCCTACTCTCTCATTACTCAGCAACCACTCGGCGGTAAAGCGCAAGGTGGAGGACAACGTTTCGGAGAAATGGAAGTCTGGGCTTTGGAAGGTTACGGTGTATCACACGTCCTTCGCGAAATGATTACAGTGAAGTCTGATGATATTTTGGGTCGTTCAGCAACATATGATGCAATTATCAAAGGTGAACCATTGCCACAACCAAATGCTCCGGCATCGTTTAGTGTGATGTTGAACTACCTACGAGGTCTTGCACTTCATATCAATCTTAAAAAGAAAAAATAATCTTATTATATGAAAACATTAGATACAACAGACTTCAATAGTATTGGTATCACCTTGGCTTCTCCAGAAAATATTTTGGAATGGTCATACGGTGAAGTTACCAAACCAGAAACAATCAACTATCGTACTGGACGTTCAGAACGCGGTGGTTTGTTCGATGAAAAAATCTTTGGTCCTGAAAAGGATTACGAATGTTACTGTGGAAAATACAAGCGTATTCGTTATGCTGGTATTGTGTGTGAAAAATGTGGCGTTGAAGTAACTCGCGCTATTGTTCGACGTGAACGTATGGGTCACATCGAACTCGCATCCCCTGTTGCGCACATTTGGTTCTTGAAAGGTGTGCCATCACGTATGGCAACACTCCTTGGTGTGCCAATCAATGAACTTGAAAAGGTGGTGTACTTCGCTGGGTATATCGTTATCAAAGCTGATGCAGGTGAAAAAGAACGAATGATCAAAGAGCTTGAAAACGAATACAAGAACAAAATCAAGCTTTCAAATGACGAAGACACAAAAGACAAATTGAAAGATTTGTTCATGCAATCTAAAAAAGAGATTGTTGAATTGGTTCCTGGAAAAGTATTGAATGAAATGCAATACCACAGTTACTCATTGAAATACGGAACTTGTTTCGAAGCATCAATTGGTGCTGAAGCGATTCACAACTTGTTCAAAACAATCGATTTGGTTGAACTCCGTGATTCTGTAATCAAATCACTCGAAACAGCAAACTCTGTCGATCGTGAAAAATTGCAAAAGCGTTTGTCATTGATTCGTGGAATGGTTGCAGCAGAAGTTCGTCCAGAATGGATGTTCCTTACAATGTTGCCAGTGATCCCACCAGCATTGCGACCGATGGTTGCGCTTGAAGGTGGACGTCATGCGACTTCTGATTTGAACGACCTGTACCGACGTGTGATCAACAGAAACAACCGTTTGAAGAAATTGAAAGAAATCGGTGCGCCAGATGTGATCTTGCGTAACGAAAAACGTATTTTGCAAGAAGCAGTAGATGCATTGGTGGACAACTCAATGGGAGCATCAGCAGGTGCTGCAGTAAACCAAAGTCAAAAGCGTGCGCTCAAATCTTTGGCTGACAACTTGAAATCAAAACAAGGTTTGTTCCGACAAAACTTGCTTGGAAAACGTGTGGACTACTCAGGACGTTCTGTTATCGTTGTTGGTCCAACATTGAAACTCAATCAATGTGGATTGCCGAAACATATGGCACTTGAATTGTTCCGACCGTTCGTGATTGCAAAAATTCTTGCAGGCGAATTGGCATACAACATTCGTGGAGCAAACAAATTGATCGAAGATCGTGTTCCTGAAGTATGGGCGATTCTTGATGAAGTGATTGCTGGTAAATATGTTCTATTGAACCGTGCGCCAACATTGCACCGACTTGGTATTCAAGCATTCCAACCAAAATTGATTGAAGGAAATGCGATCCAATTGCACCCACTCGTTTGTACTGGTTTCAACGCCGACTTCGACGGTGACCAAATGGCGGTATACGTACCACTTTCAAAAGAGTCACAAGATGAAGCTGCGACATTGATGGCTGCTCACAAGAACTTGTTGAAGCCACAAAATGGAGACCCAATTGCATCAGCAAAAATGCTTGAAATTATTTTGGGTATTTACTGGATGACAAAAAATGTTGAAGGTGAAAAAGGTGAAGGAAAAGTTTTTGGAAATCCAAAAGAAGCAATGCTTGCGTATGACCACGGAATGGTTGGCATGCGCGCAAAGATCAAAGTTCGCGGAAATAAAGATGCAAAATATGCACAATACAACGGTGAACTATTTGAAACATCTGTTGGACGATTGTTGTTCAACTCAGTCTTTCCAGAAGATTTCCCATTCGTAAATGATGAAATGAGTACAAAGAAATTGCCTGCAGTGCTTGATCGTATTGTGGTGTCATATGGATTTGAACACACACCGATCGTGCTTGATAAAATCAAGGATTTCGGTTTCAAATATGCGATGAAATCAGGAACAACTTGGGCTATCGACAGTGTCTTTGTTCCAGAAGGAAAGGCAACAGTTATTGCTGCTGGACGTAAAAAACAAGATGAAATCAATGCTCAATTTGAAGAAGGTCTTTTGTCTGGAGAAGAAAAATACCAAATGGTGATTGAAGTATGGGAACAAGCGAAAAAAGAAGTTGAAAAATTGCTTCCACAAACAGTAAGTCCAACTGGTTCATACTACGACATGATTCACTCAGGAGCTCGAGGTACTATGTCTAACTTGACTCAAATGGCAGGTATGAAAGGGTTGATTCAAAACAACCAAGGACGCACTATTGAATTCCCTGTTATCCCATCATTCATCGAAGGTCTTTCTCCGATTGAATACTTCATTACAACTCACGGTTCTCGTAAGGGTCTTTCTGACACTGCGTTGAACACTGCGAAAGCCGGATACCTTACACGTCGTCTCGTTGATGTGTCACAAGATATGATGGTGACTGAACATGACTGTGGAACAAAAGAAGGTAAACGAGTTACAAAAGAAATTATTTCTGGACTCGAAGTACCACTTTCAAAAGGACTTATCGGTCGCGTAACACTCGAAGATGTCAAAGATGCAACAGGTGCAACATTGTACAAAAAAGGAGCACTCTTGATGCGTGCTGATGCAAATAAGATTGAAGCAGCAGGTGTTGAATCAGTATTGGTTCGCACACCGCTCAACTGTAAGACAACATACGGACTCTGTCAGATGTGTTACGGTCTTGATCTTGGGCGAAACCATCTCGTGAACCTCGGAGAAGCTGTCGGTATTGTGGCTGCACAAGCGATTGGTGAACCAGGAACACAGTTGACTCTTCGTACGTTCCACGCCGGAGGTTTGGCTGGACTCGATATTACTGCAGGTTTGCCTCGTGTTGAAGAAATCTTCGAACGTCGTGATCCTCGTCACCCAGCAATTGTTTCAAGAACAGCTGGTGAAGTATTGGAAGTTCGTGGTACTGGTACTGAAAAAACAATCGTTGTTCTTTCAGATACAAAACATGATGGTAAGAGTAATCAAATCGATTATGTTGTTTCGTATCCACGTACACCAATCGTAAAAAGTGGTTCTCGTGTAGCACCAGGTCAAGTGTTGACTGATGGTTCTGCAAGTATCCAAGAAATCTTCAAATACGGTGGTAAGCAAGTTGCCGAAGATTACATCTTGAACGAAATCAACAAAGTGTATGAAGTACAAGGAGCATCTATTTCTCGTAAGCACACTGAAATTATCATTCGTTTGATGTTCTCACGTCGTCGTATTACTGATGCCGGAGATACAGCATTGTCACCAGGAGATATCGTTGAAATGGCAGAATTGTTTGAAGAAAACAATCGTGCAGTCAAAGAAGGTGGCAAAGAAGCTACTGCTGAAATCATGATTCTCGGTATTACTGAAACTGCATTGAAGACGAAGAGTTGGCTCTCAGCTGCATCTTTCCAAAACACTAACCGTATCTTGATCAACAGTGCCCTCAAAGGTTCTGATGATGATTTGCGAGGTTTGAAAGAAAATGTGATCGTAGGTCGCTTGATACCTGCAGGAACTGGCTTTGTACAAAAAGACAATGCATCTGCGAAGGTAGTAGAAGAAAACGAATAGCTTCTCTTATGCCAGACGCTGTCCGGCAAATAAAAGAACGACTCTCAATTGTCGACGTTGTCTCAGGCTATATTAGTGTTGAGAATTCCGGCAATCGATTGAAAGCACGATGTCCTTTTCATAACGAAAAGACACCGTCTTTCTATTTGTCACCAGACCGAAATACGTACCATTGTTTTGGTTGCGGAAAGGGTGGAGATATCTTTTCTTTCGTAGAAGAAATGGAAGGTATTGAATTCAAAGACGCACTAAAATTGTTGGCCGAACGTGCTGGTGTCAAAATCGAATACAAAGAAAAAAGCGCTGATGATTCAAAAAACTTATTTAGTATTTTGGAAGAAGCAGTACAATTCTTTGTTGCTCATCTGAACACCGAAGTACTCGATTATTTGAAAGAACGTGGTCTGACCGAAGAAACAATCAAAACATTTGCGGTCGGTTATGCACCAGATGACTGGCGCGCATTGACCACCTATTTGCGAGGCAAAGGGTATACCGATGCACAATTGGTTCTATCAGGACTTGCAATCAAAACTGAAAAGGGAATCTATGACCGTTTTCGTGGAAGAATTATGTTTCCGATTGCTGACACACAAGGACGTGTTGTCGCATTTACCGGACGCATTCTTCCGTCATTGATGGTCTCAGGTGTTTCGACAGGAAATACACCGGCTAAATATGTGAACTCTCCTGAAACAGCTTTGTTCCATAAATCAGACATTTTGTTTGCGTATGACAAAGCCAAGAATAATATTCGTTTGAAAAAACGAGCAGTCGTCGTCGAAGGTCAAATGGATGTGATCTTGTGTCATCAAGCAGGACTAACTGAAACCGTTGGTGTTTCGGGAACTGCATTGACTGACAATCATATCAATTTGATCAAACGATTTACTGAAAATATTGTTTTTTGTTTCGATGGTGATACTGCTGGGATGTCTGCTTCAGAAAAAAGTATTATGAAATCACTGTCACTTGGCTGTGATACAAAAGTAGTTTTTTTGAAAGATGGCAAAGATCCAGCTGATATGGTCATCGCAAACAAAGAAGCATTTGTTTCGTTGATAGACACGAGTAAGCCAGTGATTGATGCGTTGATTAATTTTGCAAAAGAGTCGATCAAAGATATTCATGAGCTTCGAAAATATGTTGCAAACAAAATTGTTCCGTATGTGCGGACAATTCCCAAAGCAATGGAACGAGCGCACTATACAAATATATTGGCCCGAGCAGTAGATTTGTCCGATGCTGACATTGTACAAGTGATCAATGAATATATCGTTCCAAGTGTTCCAACAAATCAAAAAGTTGATGAACACAAAAAACTTTCATCTATCGATCGTGAACGAATGCTTGCAGGATATCTTTTTTGGAACGATGAATTGGATATAGTCAAAAAAGAAGCGGTTGCAGAATTGATGAAAACATTTCTGGATATCGATGTGGCAGAATTTTGTTCAGCGTTTGAAACTGAAAAAGAAGTATTGATTAGTGAAGCGGAATTTAGTACGAACAAAATGATTCTTCCAAATGCACTCAAAGAATCGATTCTGTTTATCGCAGAAGAGCGATTGCTTGCAAAAAGTGCATTACTCAAACAAGCGATAAAAAGTAACAGTAGTGATGAGTCTTTATTAGGAGAATATAATCGAGTTATTCAATCTCTTGACCTTGTAAAAAATAAGCGTCACGAGGTATAGTAAAAGGACATATATAATAATTATGAAAAAGAAAACAAAAACACAATCAAATAAGGTTCCATCAAAAAACACCAAGCAGGTGACCAAAAAGGTGGCTCCTAAAAAAGTCGTTACAAAGAAAAAAGTTGCACCAAAAGCAACAAAGAAAGTTGTAACAAAAAAGACTGTTGTGAAAAAAGTTTTACCTACAAAAAAAGTAACTCCTAAAAAAGCACCGTCAAAACCAGCTGTCAAAGCTGTTACAAAGCCAAGCAAAAAAGGTGAAGACCTTGTTGCAAAAGCAGATGAAATGGTAGCAAAAGGTAAGAAGCGTGGATTCATTACCTACGATGAAATCTTGAAAACATTTCCAACAATCGAGCAAAACGTTTTGTTCCTCGATGAGTTGTATGAAAAATTGCAAGTTGCAGGAATCGATGTGCTTGAAGGTGGAAACTTGCTTGATATCGATGCCGCGGTCAATGAACTCAAAGAAGTTGGAAGATACAAAGATTCTGCGTACGATTCTATTCAAATTTACTTGAAAGAAATTGGACAATATCCATTGATTAATTCGAGTGAAGAAAAAGAATTGGCGAAACGTATTGAAGCAGGAGACATCGAAGCCAAAACATTGCTTGCTCGTGCAAACCTTCGTTTGGTGGTATCTATTGCCAAAAAATACTCAAACCGTAGTGCTGATTTGACCTTACTTGATTTGATTCAAGAAGGGAACATTGGTCTCTTCAAAGCAGTTGAAAAATTCGACTGGACAAAAGGCTACAAATTCTCAACCTATGCGACCTGGTGGATTCGTCAATCAATTACTCGTGCGCTGGCTGATCAATCTCGTACTATTCGTATTCCGGTACACATGGTTGAAACAATTTCAAAGTACAAACAAGTGCTTCGTCGTTTGACCCAAGATTTGGGACGCGAACCATTGGCAGAAGAAGTGGCAATGGAAATGGATCTCGATGTAGAAAAAATTCACGTGATCGAACAAATCAACCAAGAGACTCGTTCACTTGAACAACCGATTGGAGACGATGAAGACAAATCAACATTCGGTGAATTTATCGCTGATGACAAAATTCTTCGTCCAGACCAAGAATCTTCTCGTCGTATTTTGCAAGATCAAGTTCGTGAAGTCTTGGCAGAACTTTCTCCAAAAGAACAAAAGATTTTGGAAATGCGTTATGGACTACTCGACGGTGTGCAACACACACTCGAAGAAGTTGGAAAAGAATTTGCAGTCACTCGTGAACGTATCCGTCAAATTGAAGCAAAGGTGCATGACAAGTTGCGACATAATGAAAAGATTATGCGCCTCCGCAACTATTTCGATTAAGTATTGTAATTATGGGATTATTTTCTAGTGAGCCTAAATACAATAATGCTAAAGTCTGGGGATCAAAAGCATTTGTAAAATCCAACAAGGATATTTACGCTTTAAGTGTACGTCAATGGTCAAAAATTTGTTCGTCTATTTTACCTGATCAATTATCAAAAATAGATCAAAATTTAGGTCGTATACTAAATGATCAAGGGATAATTAAATTAGTTAAAAAAAACGAATTAGAATTAGGAGATAAAGAAATTTATAAAGTTTTTGAAAAAGCTTTAAATCAATTAATTGTCTATTATGCCTTTCGTACACTTGAAATTGGTTACGATGATTTTACTAAAACGAATGCAATAACAAAAGATGATTTTATAGATCAGATAGGCGATATATTTGATTTATCAGAAGATAATAAAAAGGAAATAAAGGAATATATAGTCAAATACGGAAGCACTGTGACTTCGAAGTATTTTAATGCTAAGGAATTAACACCAGAACTTTCTCAAGAATTTTCAGAATTAAAACAAAAAGAAATTAAATGGTTAATTCTGAAAATTTATACTTCAACAGGACTTATTAATTTTATTGAATTTCCAACTCCTGAAGAAATGAATAATATAAAAACAGATTTACAAATGGATATAATTGTTTTTAATAGTTTTTTAAAAAATGCGACTTTAATTTCTTAAACATGGATGAATTATTCAAAAATAAACTTTCATGGTGGCATTTAAAAGCCCAAAGAGAGAAAAAAGACCCGTGGGTTAGATTTGTTCTCTATTATCTAATTTTTGATGCTTATATCACTAAATATTCTGGTAGTAATACTGATAAAGGAAAACTAAAATGGTTTGTAGAGAATAGTAATTCTTTAAGAGACAGTATTTCGGATTCATGGACTACAAAATTATTACCAGAAGTAAATGCTCTAAAATCTTTTTCTCCGATACAAGATATGCGTCCTAATCCAACAACCGATACCGTATTAGCCGATGTTGAAAGTTATAAAGAGATTTTTGATTTTATATATCAAATTCGCTGCAATTTATTTCACGGTTCAAAAGATTTACAAGACACTCGTGATTCTAACCTTGTATTTCATGGAGGACAATTTCTTAGATTTATGATTGATTGGTGGATAGTTAAAAATTAAAAAAGAGCGACAACCGAAGGTTGTCGCTCTTTTGCTTTTTACTAGCACCTAGTCACTAGAAACTAGAACCTATTTTACTTAATTATCTTACTCAACGTCTCATCAAATTTATCAAACTTTTGGTAACCCATTACTGGAGTTGTTTCGCCGGTAGTGTTGTTGATGATAACAGAGAATGGAGTACCTTGTACGCCAAGTGCTTGTATTTCAGCTACTTGTGCCATTATTTTTGCATCGTATGTTTTGTCTGTCATACATTGTTCAAAATCATTTTGATTGACACCTCCATTTTTTACAATACTTGGTAGGGTAGAGAGATCTAATCCATCATTTGATTTTGTTGTCGACATTATTTCATTCAACGCATTCCAGTAAGCAGTATTTCCTCCGATTCCACCGATACATTCTATTGCATTAGCTTCCAAACGAGCTTGTTTATGAAGGCCTTCAATTGGATAATTTCTATATACCCATGCAATTTTTCCTGGATATTTTTGCATCGCTTGCATTAGTGTTCCATGGAATAGTCGGCAATACGGACATTCTAGATCAGAATATTCAATAATAGTAACTTGCGCGCTTGCTGCGATTCCATTGACATAATCATCACTTCGTAATTTCAAAATATCTACAGAGTTTACTGTTTGCGCTTGTGTGTCAGCGGGTTTAGTTACTTTTGGTGGAAGCTTTGGTGATTTGTAGATAGCCAGTGCAAGAATAATAAGTACGACGAGTACGATAATTTTAGACAAATTGTCTTGTGTTTTGTTTTGTTCCATATGTCCTATTTTAGCATATTTGGTTTTTTAACAAGGTGTATATGTATTGAAAATAAGCCATTTTTATGGTATTTTAGCTCTATGGAACAGGTCATAACGGCCATTTTTTATTGTATAGCGTTTTTGGCGGTCTACGTACAGGTCTTCTTTTTGGTGACCTTTTTTGAGCGTCGCAAAGACATCTTGATTCGTACTGAGCACATTGAGCTTACCGACTATCCAAGTGTGACTATTGTCGTACCGTGTTACAACGAAGAAAAAACAGTTGAAGGAACAATCAATTCAATTCTCGCGCTTTCGTATCCAGCAGATAAACTCAAAATTAGTATTGTCGATGATGGCTCAAAAGATGGTACGTGGAATGTTGTAAGTAAATTTGAGGGTCATCCACAGATTACGTTGTTTGCCAAAGAAAATGGTGGCAAGCACACCGCACTCAATCACGCACTCGCATCTTTGACTACTGACTTCGTTGGTTGTCTTGATGCTGACTCATCGGTTCATCCAGAAGCATTGAAACGAATTATGACGTATTTTGATGACAAGGATACGATGGCAGTGGCTCCGTCAATCGTCGTACGTGACCCAAAAACGCTCATACAGTACGCTCAAGCAGTGGAATACGATATGGGGCACTATATGAAGAAAATGCTCGCATTCAACGGAGCTATCCATGTGACCCCTGGTCCGTTCTCAATCTTTCGCAAAGAAGTGTTTGAGAATCTTGGTCCATACCGCAAGGCGCACAATACCGAAGATCAAGAGATTGCACTTCGTATGCAAAAGCACGGCTACAAGATTGAACACGCTCCTGATGCGTATGTGTTTACCAATAGTCCAAATACAATTCCAAAACTATACCGCCAACGTGTGCGATGGATTTATGGATTTATCAAAAACGCAATTGATTACAAAGAACTAATCTTTCGTTCAAAATACGGCAACATCGGACTCTTTACGATTCCATCAGGCATGATTTCGATTTCAGCGACGATTATCATGTTGTCATTCACGTTCTATCAATGGGCAAAATATATCGAACAAAAAGCTGTGCAAATCAATACGACTGGATTATCATTTTCATTTAGTACCGTATCTTTCGATTTCTTTTACTTCAGCACCAAGATGGCTGTCTTTATTTCAGTGCTTTTATACACGCTCGTGATCTTCTCATTGATCAATGGACGTTCAATGATTCCAGGACGCAAGAAGCTCTCATGGGACATCTTTCTGTTTGTGATTATTTACTCTGTAGTGGCGCCCGTGTGGCTTCTCAAGTCAGTCTGGAACGCTATTTGGTCTAGAGAATCGAGTTGGACAGGGGAGCGTAATGTCAGTTAGAAAATACCAGAATTAATGTTAAAATGAATTTTATGCAAAACAAAGTAGATTGGAAAAAATACATCATCGTGCTCGTTATTACTATCTTGTTGTTCCTCATCGCAGGAGCACTTTCTGGGTTTTTTACTGACAAAAAACTGCAATCAATCCGCACAGTCCAGGACAAAATCGCCACAGATATCCTCTCATCAGAAACACAATATTCATTGTTGTCAGAACTTTCTTGTGAAGATATTGGGCAAGGAAATTTGTCAGATGAATTGAATTCAATTGCCGATAAAATCGCTTATAGTGAACAAAATCTCAAATACAGTGATGAAGTTGTTGAGCTGAAAAAGTATTACACATTGCTCGAAATCAAAGATTATTTGCTTTCAAAAAAGATCGGAGAGCGTTGTGGTAAAAGAACACCAACCGTATTTTATTTCTACACTACGGCTGAAAACTGCACCCTTTGTACCAAACAAGGATACGTACTAACTGAACTTCGCAACAAGTACCCAGATTTGCGTGTGTATTCTTTTGATTACAATCTCGACCTCTCTGCATCAAATGCACTGCTCCGTATTTACGACATCAAAGACACCGAACTTCCAACATTGGTTATCAATGACAAAACCAAAGTTACTGGTTTCAAATCTACTGCTGATATTGAGAAATTAATTCCTGCATTGGCGAAGATGAAAAAAGATACTGATACTGCAACTTCGACGAAGAAATAAAAATGAATATAACTAAGTTCGAACAATCAGGATTTATTATAGAAAATGCAAAAGGTTTTAGATTGGCTATTGATATCGGAAACAAAACACCTTTAGAAAAGCTTGATGGGGTGACTTGTGATGCAATGTTCATCTCACATATTCACGGCGACCATTTTTCATTGGAACAGGTCAAAAAACTCAATCCAAAAAAGTTGTATTTAAACAAAGAGTGCATAGAGATACTCGGTGAAGAAATCTTGCCTTTTGAAATAATAACAATAAAAAACGGCAATACTCTTACCGTAGATACTTTTTCAATTGAAGTATTCAATGTAGATCACGGTCCCAATGTGTCTGCTCCGCTGCTTGAGAATTTTGGATTCTTGATCAATGTTGATGATCAAAATATTTATTTTGCCGGCGATATGTTTTATGAATCAGAGATCGACGTATCAGAACTGGAAGTCGATTATTTACTGTTACCTGTTGGAACATTTTACACCTTCGGTCCTGAAGAAGCATTTGCATTTGCACAAAAATTCGGAAAGATTGAAAAAATCATTTCGATGCACTATGAAAAAACTCCAGAAACTTACGGACAATTTTTAGAATTAGCAAAAGGTACTTTTGAGGTAGAATAGGATTATGACTTATTGGGATATATATCAAGTAAATAGTGCCTCTGCCAATCTTGTTGGAGTAAAATTTCGTGGAACTGTTCGTAAGTTTTCGATAGAGAACGATATTGTTTTGCTTGCAGAAAATGCACAAGACGAAGCAAATACAGTTCGTTTTGCGCTTGTTGAAAATACGTATGAAGAGGAATTACTACAAAAAATAATTGCATTTATAAGAACGATTATTTCTGATGCAGAAGTAAAAAAAGTACTAGAGAATGTTCCAAACCCAATTTTATCAAAGCTTAAAAATAACGATTTAACCCGATACTAATATTATGAAAAATATTTTAATTACTGATTCCTTGTTTATTCACAAAGAACACGAACAAAAACTTCGCGATGCGGGATTGGAAATTACCCGTCTCGATAAACCGAAGGCTACAGAAGAAGAATTATGTGAAGCATTAAAAGGCAAGCACGGTTATATCTTGGGTGGAATTGAACAGCTAACTGATAAAGTTATCGATAGTGCCGATTCGCTTGAAGCCATTGTGTTCACAGGTATTGGATATAAAGACTTTATTCCAAATTATGAATATGTAACTAGTAAAGGAATTGCGATTGCAAATACACCAGATAGTCCAACACATGCAGTTGCGGAATGGGCGATTACGATGGCACTTGCGATGAATCGAAATATTTTTGAACTTGGCAGAACAGGGACAAAAGATTTTATGACAAGTAAAGGAATTCAAGATCAAAAGATCGGGATTATTGGACTTGGAAGAATTGGGCAAGAAATAATCAAAACGATCAAACCTTTCCGTCCGGCAGATATTTCTTATTACAGTAAACATAAACACGAAGATAAGGAGAATGAATTGGGGATTACACACAAAGAACTCCCAGGGCTTTTTGATCAAAGTGATATCGTGTTTGTTTGTGTGTCAAAAGATGCTGGAAAGGATTTCATTGGTAAAAATGAGCTTGCGCATATGAAAGACGGAGCGCTGCTTGTTACTTTTATGGCAGAAGGAATAGTTGATGATGTTGCATTGCTTAACGAATTACAATCAGGAAGAATTCGTGCAGTTTCTGATCATCCAATAAAGGATGAAAAGTCAAAAGAGTTACCTTTAAATATTTGGTACTGTTTCAATGGATCAAATGCATTCAACACCATACCAGGAATCAAATTAACAAGTGATATGGCAACAGAATCAATAATCAATCTTTTAACAACAGGTGAAGATAAGAATAAGGTTAATTAAGAATGAACAAAAAAGAACTAAAACAAAAATTAACTGACCAAGGGTTTCCGATTGTATATGAATGGACAGATGAGCCTGGGACTGTATACGAAGAACATGAACACAAAGGACGAGTGGCTTTTATGTCACAAAAGGTTCGGTGACATTCTCAGGTGGAATCGAGCAAACACTTGGTCCAGGTGAATTTATTGAAGTTCCAATTGGAGTAAAACATACCGCCCTTGTAGGTGAGGATGGGTGTGAGTATGTTGTCGCACAAGAAATAGAAGGTGACGCCTAGCTTGAAAATTTCATCCCAATAGTGTATTGTTTTTGAGGAAAAACTACGTACACTAAATATGATACATATTATTTTTGTTATTGTTTTGATTTGTTTATTTGTGCAAATGGTGCACTTGCCACCCAAAGCATACAAAAAGTTACTTTGCCGGTTTGCTGAAATTGAAGAAGAGAGGTTTGTTCCTCGTTTTTGTTTTACCAACAAATCAAACAAGGAGCTCGATAGGTTGTCAGATCAATTACTAGATACTATCAATGCTCCGGTCATATTTTTTTTAAAAAATATGCACCAATGGTTCTTGGATTGCCTGGTGGTTGTGTCTTTGTATCTTTTTATTTTATTGAAAATTGAATTTGTCACAATAATCGGTATTCGTATTATTTTCTCGAGTATTCTAGCTGTGTGTTTATTTATTTTTTCAGCACATCTTATTTTGCTTGAAAAATATAAAAAAGAGGCTCGAAGAGATATAAAGAAACGCTTGGTAGAAAAGGAAAGAGAAGATCAAAAGGAATTAGATTTATTTATAAGAAGGACTTCTGCAGCAGATTACGACACCCCAGAAGCAGAGTAAAATCTCCCCCGAAAAGGGGAGTTTTTTTGTTGCAAAAAATTGTGGATGTGATATATTATTGAGACCAAGAGATGAAACTATGGTCGGAAATCTGATCAGAGTTTAAGGAAAAATTAGTCGAAAATTTCGACTAAAATAAGTACAAAATTCAGGTCGGAAAAAATTATAAGACTTTGTCTTAAATTTTCTTCCGACACGAATTTCTCTTGTAAAGAAATTCGCCGCTTTAGCTCAGTTGGTAGAGCAACGCTTTTGTAAAGCGAAGGTCCCCAGTTCGAGTCTGGGAGGCGGCTCATAATAAAAAACCACATCGGAAGGGTGTGTTTTTTTTTTTTTGCCGGGGGA
>CAYUGY010000018.1:0-13365 GCA_964444515.1 uncultured Candidatus Saccharibacteria bacterium
ATACAAAGGTCTCGGAGAAATGAATGCTGAAGAGCTTTGGGAAACCACCATGGATCCTGCTCGTCGTATTTTGAAACAAGTCAAAGTTGATGATGCTGAAGAAGCCAACAAAGTGTTTGATATGTTGATGGGAGGGGAAGTTCCGCCACGTAAGAACTTTATTCAGTCGCACGCGAAGATGGCAAACATCGACGTGTAAAAAGATTCCATTAAAATACTCCATCTGCTTCGTTGTCATCATCAGAAAAACACTCAACGTACAATCAGTACGTCTCACATTTTTCTTCCTCGACGCCTCGCATCTGAAACATTTTACTGAAATCTTAAGAGCGCAGAAATTTAAAAACCACAGCCGTGAGCTGTGGTTTTTTTTGATTGAGTTTTTGGTTAGAAGGAAAAATCATTGTCTCCGTGTATTTATGGAGGGATTTTAATCCTTATTTTTTCAATCTTTTTAAGAAGTTTTTTGTGTGATCCTGCACTATGGGATTCCGGTACTTAGATGTTTCAGTTCTCGGTATGTAGGATTTTTTCGGTAAGCAGTGCTCCGTTCACAATACTTTCTTGTTTTTTTGATCATTATCTCTTTCTTGATTACCCCACTATGGTTAATAAGAAAGAGATAGAACATCAAGCCAAAGAACATAACTTTTCTAAGTTATTAGGAATGACTTTAGAAAAGTACCATATGAATATATCACTTTATGAAATAAACGCAACTATATAAAAACCCTGCAATTGCAGGGTTTTTATTATTTCAATTCTGATTTGATCATTGTCTTTAAGTCGTTGATATGTGTTTCTTTTTCTTTTGCTAGTGTTGTCCAGAACTTTTTCAAAGCAGGATTTTTTGCAGCATCTTTCACGTATTGGTTTTTCAATCTCCAGAGTGATTTTTGTTCTTGAGTCAATTGATGCATCATGTTGTACAAATTGTTGTCTTTCATATTTTTTATCAGCTAAGAATAATAATACAAGTATAGCACTAGTTAAGAATTCTGTTCTTGATTTCGCTTGAGATTTTTTCTACAAAATCATCAATACTTATTTCAATTTTTTCTCCGCGTCCTTCGATTGTTAGATTGCCAGACTCTTTTTCTTTGTCGCCGATGACAATTTGGTACGGCACTTTTTGTGTTTTTGAATGGCGAATTCTTTTACCAAGACTATCTTCTGTTAGTAATTCAACACGAATGTTTTGTTCTTGTAGTTTTGTGAATACTGTTTTCGCATATGCTCCGTGATGTTCTTCTGAAACAGGAAGTACTGAAACTTGTACTGGTGACATCCAAACAGGGAACGCTCCAGCAAAGTGTTCTATTGCAACCCCAAGAAAACGCTCAAGTGAACCACTGATTGCACGGTGAATAACGACAGGTCGTTCAGGTTTTCCTTCTTCGTTAGTAAATGATAGATCGAATCGTTCCGGTAGGTTGAAATCAAGTTGTACTGTTGCAAGTTGGTGTTCACGTCCGATTGCGTCTTTGAACATAAAGTCGAGTTTTGGTCCGTAAAATGCTGCTTCTCCAGGTCCTTCAAAATACGGAAGTCCGTGGTCTTCACATACTGCAGTTAGTGCTTTTTCTGCTTTGTTCCAAATATCATCACCACCGAGGTATTTATCACTACCAACTTCGCGAAGTGAAAGACGAACACGGTATCCTTCAATCATTCCGAATGTTGTATAGAACGATTTGATGATATCAACAATCGTCGCTACTTCATCATGAATTTGATTGACGCGACAAAAGAGGTGTCCATCGTCTTGTGTAATAGAACGAACACGAGTAAGTCCTGAAAGTTGTCCAGTTTTTTCATCACGATAAACTGTTGCAGGTTCAAAATAACGAACCGGCATATCACGATAACTCCATTGTGAAGAATGGAAAATTTGCATGTGATGCGGACAGTTCATTGGTTTCAAGAAGAAGTTTTCTTTACTTGTTCCACCATGAACAGAAAACATATCTTCCATATAGTGCCCAGCATGACCAGATGTTTCGTAAAGCGCTTCTTTGGCGATATGTGGAGTAGTAACCCATTGATATCCATTGTGTTTATGTAGATCCCACAAAAAAGCAGTTACTTCTTGTCGAAGAATTGTTCCTTTTGGTTGCCAGAGTGGCAATCCTGATCCAACCATATCTGAAATAGTGAAGAGTGCTAGTTCTTTTGCAAGTTTTCGGTGATCACGTTTTTCTGCTTCTGCTTGTTGTGTTACATATGCATCAAGCGCTTCTTTTGTTTCAAATGCAAGTCCATAAATGCGAGTTAGCATTTTGTTCTTTTCATTTCCACGCCAGTACGCACCAGCAACACGGTCCAGTTTCCAAGAACCAGCTTTGATGTGTTGCATATCTTCAATATGTCCACCACGACAAAGGTCAGTAAAATTACCAGAAGTGTACAGAGAAATTTCTTCACCTTTTTCTACGATTTCGCCAATCAGTTCGTGTTTGTATTGATTTTCTGCAAATGTTTGTTGAGCTGTTTGTGCATCAACTGTTTGTTTACTGAAAGTACTCCAAGAAGCAATCAATTCTTGCATCTTCGCTTCAATCTTAGGCAAATCATCTTCACTGATTTTTCCAGCAATATCGACATCGTAATAGAAGCCATTGTCGATAGCTGGGCCAAGCGTCAACTTTGAGCCAGGATATAATTCCAAAACTGCCGCTCCGAGCAAGTGGGCGAGTGAGTGACGTAGGTGTTGTAATTCTTCGTGTTGCATACCTCATAAATATAACATTCATAAGGATTTTTAGGGCTATTGACAAAACTGTGCAAAATAAGTAAACTTCTAAATGGTATAACTGTAATATTACATATCATGAAATTTATAGACAGTGTGAGAGAAGCACAAGAGCATCTGGAACACTTAGGTCTTTCAGATATCGTATTACCGAGCAGTGAATCGCAAGATTCAAAATACTGTTCGTACAGCATTGTTCCTTTCGGAAAAGACAAAAGACAATACATACTCGTTGTTCCGTGTAATTTAAATGAAATTGCAGGAATTGATTTTCGTGATCAGTTGATTACAGAATCAAAAGAACAGACTGCCTTACGTGCTTTGTATAATGAGACAGGTGTTACTACTAGTGTTTCTGATATTCAGCAAATAGCTTCAGAGACAAAAAGACTGCAACACAACAAAAAGCAACGTCAGTACGTATATGTTGTTAACTCATTTTTCGGAGAAGAATTTAAGACAAATCCTTCAGACAAACACAAAGGAGACCCCTTTTTCTTCCCATTAGAAAAATTAAGTAAAATCCTTTTGGATGAACAAAAATGGATCATCTTCAAAATAAAGGAATTTTTAAAAAAATAACCCCCTTGCCGATATAACGGTCAAGGGGATTTTTATTTGACAAATATAGCATTATAGTGTATACTACTAGCGAAGTTCAATAAACAAAAAAATATAAACACAAAAAAACATGGTAGATCAAAATCGAGCCGATCTTGTTTCAAGTCAGAAACAGTCAGTAAAAGAGTTCATTTTTGATAAAAAAGAGGAACTCTATGCATTTTTGGAAAAAGCTGTAAGTCATGGCTATAACCAAATCAGAATCCCCGCAGGAACTAGTTCTCTTGGAGATTACTCCACACAAGTGTGTGCGATGAAAAAAATTCAAGGAAAATGGTTTGTTGGATTACTTCCTTACAACTCAAGGGTTGGTAAGGCTGGTATTAAAACAAAACAAAAACCTATCGGTGAGACTTATGATCAAACAGGGATTCGTGAAGTATGGGAAGAGCTTAAAATTGTTATCAAAAATCCTATTTCTGTTTTCAGAAAGAAGGATAATGGTAAGCCTGAATCTCGTGACCCTGATGAAAAAAAGAAACATCTGTTCAGTGAACATTTGGTTCATCGTTTAATTACGTTTGAGGTTGAGGGTGAAATAGCGTACTTTCCTGATTTCAAAAATCCGGATGATCCTGAAACCGGACAAGGATTCTGGCTCGCTCTTGATTTGTTGGATACTGTTTTTAAAATGGATCCAAACAAAGAAGTTTCGCTTATTATTTTCCAAAGACACTTAGATACAATCTTTGCTGCAATGGATAAAATAATGACTGAAGACAAAGATGCTATGTATGAGTTAGCACCGGTGTACCAAAGTATGCTAGCTAAAGTTGCTTAGTATTACCACATTAAAAGCCAAGGTTTACCCTTGGCTTTTTTCTTTACTTATTTTTCTATTTCTGCTATATTGTTTGACATATGACAGTACGAATGAGACATACACGTGCCCACAGTGCAAACCGACGAAGTCACCATGCTTTGAACGGAGCAGCTATTACTACCGATACAAACACCGGTGCTGTTCACTTGCGCCACCGAGCATCTCTTACAACTGGTCAATATCGCGGACGAAAAGTTATCGATGTTGTAAAAAAAGTTGAAAAGAAAGCTGGTAAAAAATAATCTTATCAATTCACTAATTTAGTTCTTTATAAAAATATGGCAAATAGACATCTCGCTCGCTCAATCGTTCTCCAAACACTTTTTGAATGGGATTTTAATGGGAAGACTACTAATGCATTAGATATTTTGAAACGCAATATTGCGGAATTTGGTCCTGGAATGGAAGAGGTTGATTTTCTCGAAACACTTGTTGACGGTGTCGTCAAAAAACAAGTTATCATTGATGATATTATCACCAAAGCTGCTCCTGAATGGCCAGTCGAAAAGATTGCTGTAGCTGATCGCAATATTTTGCGTGTCGGCTTATTTGAGCTGTTGTTCGGTAACAGAGATGAAGTTCCACCAAAGGTAGCTATCAATGAAGCAATCGAACTTGCCAAAAGTTTCGGCGGAGATAATTCGAGTCGTTTTATCAACGGCGTGCTCGGTGCAGTCTACAAATAACTTGGTGAACCAGGCAAAGAACAAATTTCTAAAAAGAAGAAACCAACTGAACCGATTGATTTTGAAAAACTGCCAATCGAACGAAAAGCAGGTGCAGTCGTATTTGCTCGTCATGATGCAGGTGTATCATTTGCATTTGTTCACGATGTCTTTGGATACTGGACCCTTTCAAAAGGTACTGTTGAAGAAGGTGAGACATCAGAAGATGCGGTGATACGTGAACTCAAAGAAGAAATCGGAATTGATATCCGTGTCATTCAAACATTGGGTGAAAATGAATATCTTGCATCTCATCCAGAAAAAGGTAAGATACGCAAGCAAGTCTCATATTTCTTGGGAGAAGCTGATTATATCGGCCTAACACTTGAGCAATCAGGTGGACTCGATGATGCCCGCTGGTTTACTCCAGAGGAAATTGCCGACCTTCGAATGTATGATGATATTGTGCCTTTGGTAACAAAGGCAGTCGAAATTGTAAGTAAACTTGAGAACTAAGAATCGCGTATTAAATTATTTTGATGCACGAATCATATTTCTCTATAAAATAATTAAATGATAAATTTTACAGAATTTGAAAATAAAACAGGGATTGTATTCTCTGATAAATCGCTCCTTGCACAATCTTTTACTCACCGTTCATATATTAATGAAAATGGCGGTACTAAAAATGGACACAATGAACGTTTGGAATTTTTGGGTGACGCAGTCCTCGAATTGATTACAACTGATTATTTGTACAAAATATATCCTACAAACAATGAAGGAGAATTAACCGCGTACAGATCAGCTCTCGTGAACGCAATTATCATTTCAGAAGTTGCGAGTGAAATTGGGATGAATGAATATTTACTCCTTTCAAAAGGTGAATCAAAAGATACCGGCAAAGCCCGTTCATATATTTTGGCAAACACGTACGAAGCATACTTGGGGGCAGTTTATATTGATCAAGGGTACGATATAGCAAAGAAATTTGTCGAAGATACTTTGATTGGAAGACTCGAAGAAATTATTAGTAAAAAATTGTGGCGTGATGCAAAATCTTTGGTGCAAGAAAAAGCTCAAGATATTTATAAAACTACTCCGCTGTATAAAGTAATTTCAGAGAACGGACCAGATCACGACAAACATTTTACGATTGCAATTTTCTTCGGTGACGATGAAATCGCTCGTGGGAAAGGGAAGTCAAAACAAGAAGCTGAACAGGCTGCGGCGACTAATGCGCTAATCGCAAAAGAGTGGAACGATTAATAAAATCTATTTAAAATCCTCCAACTACTTCGTTATCTTCGTCGGAAAAACATTCAACGTACCAATCAGTACGTCTCACATTTTTCCTTCTCGATGCCTCGCATTTGAAGTTTTTAAGTAGATTTGAACACAAAGCACAAAAGAGCGGAACCCAAAGGGTTCCGCTCTTTTTCTTCACATTTTTTCAGGCTCTTTTCTGATATAATAATAACAATATGGTTTTGAAGTCTATAGAGATTAGCGGGTTCAAATCGTTTGCCAAAAAGCACACGCTTTCTTTTGATAAGCCAGTAGTGGCAGTCGTTGGTCCAAACGGTTCTGGAAAATCAAACGTGGTTGAATCATTTCGTTTCGTACTCGGCGAACAATCGATCAAATCAATGCGTTCAAAATCTGGGGCCGATTTGATCTTCAAAGGTTCAAAGCAGTTGTCTCAACTTGCTCGTGCTTCGGTGTCTATTACATTTAATAACAAGAAAAAATTATTTACTTTTACTGGTGATGGAGAAAAAAACATCTCACTTGATTTTGATGAAGTCACGATTACTCGTGAAGTCTTTCGTGACGGAACCAATAAATATGCAATCAATGGAACTGATGTTCGTTTGAAAGACATCGTTGATTTGCTCGCATCAGTACATATTGGTGCATCAGGTCACCATATCATCTCGCAAGGTGAAGCAGACCGTATTTTGTCTGCCAATAGCAAAGAACGACGCGTCATGATCGAAGACGCGCTCGGTCTCAAAATCTACCAATACAAAATCAAAGAAAGTGAACGTAAGCTCGAAAAAACTCGTGCCAATATGAAAGAAGTTTCGGCTATTCGTCGTGAACTTGCACCGCATATCAATTTCTTGAAAAAGCAGGTTGATAAGATTGCCAAGACTGAAGAATTTCGCACAGAGCTCCGAGGTCTATATAGAGAATATTTGGGTAAAGAAGCGTATGCGATACACTCACTTTCTCAAAAAAATAAGCATAGTGTTGCTTCGCACAACCAAGAGCTTGAACGTATCAAAACACGGATTCAAGAAATCCAAGCAACTCGCAACCAAGTTGTTGTATACGAAGAAGAGCAACTAATCAAAGAGAAGCGTCAGGAATTACAAAAGATTGCGACACTCATCGACGAGACTAGTCGTGCAATTGGGCGACTTGAAGGAATGATTACCTTGCTTGAAAGTGATACTGCTGACAAGAAAATCATTTCTATCGCTACTGATCGCGTCAAAGAAGTTTTTGAAAAAATTACTCTATTGGCGGATGAGCATGTATCTGATGAAAAACTCCGTGAGCATTTGGCGCAAATTAGAATAACCGCAAAACAATTCATCGAAACAGAATTGGTTGCAGGAAAAAATACAGAAAACAAACAAGACAAACTAGCTGAATATCAAACATCAAAAGAACAGCTTGCTGATCAGTTGGCAGGATTTACAGAAAATCGTGCGCATATTGAAAATAGTATTTCAGATTTGGAAAAAGTACTCACCACAAAACGTAGTGAAAAACCGTTTGATGATACTGAGTACTTTGCATTGATCAAACAACAAAGTGAAATCGAAGCTGGCGAACAATTGCATCAATTGGAACAACAGAATTTTGAAAAAAGAACACATCGTTTTGAAGAAGAACGAAAAGAAGCAAGTGTGCTTATCGGTATTGATATTTTGAACTATGAAGAAATTGCTGGTGAGATTAACGAAGAAGAGCATGAAGGGCTACGTCGCAAGATTGAGCGAATGAAAATTCGTTTGGAAGAAGCGGGAATTGTTTCTGGAAACGATGTGCTCAAAGAATATGATGAAACAATTGCACGCGATCAATTCCTTTCAAAAGAATTACAAGATATCGACGAAAGTATTTTGCATCTCACTCGATTGATTGCAGATCTACGAGAAACACTCGATAGGGAATTCAAAGAAGGTGTTGAGAAAATCAATCAACGTTTCCAAGAATTCTTTGATGCGATGTTTGGTGGAGGATCGGCATTCCTTTCTATTTCTGTGGAACACAAAAAACCAAGTAAAAATATGGAAGAAGATGAAGATGATACACCCGTCAAATCTGATGTCGAAGAACAAGAATTTCGTTTTGAGCAAGGAGTTGAGATTCATGTGAACTTGCCACATAAGAAGGTCAAAGATTTGCAGATGCTCTCAGGTGGAGAACGATCGCTTACTTCTATTGCATTACTCTTTGCGATGTCACAGGTGACACCACCGCCATTCCTCGTGCTCGACGAAACAGACGCAGCCCTCGACGAAGCAAACTCTCGCCGATACGGAGATATGATCGAACGACTATCGAAACATACACAGCTTGTTGTGGTCACACATAATCGTGAGACAATGTCTCGAGCGGGATTGCTCTACGGAGTGACTGTGGGGGCTGATGGGGGATCAAAATTGCTCTGTGTGAAGTTTGATGAGGCGGAACAGTATGCGAAATAGAGCTTTAAAATACTAAAAAAATGATGAAAAAAGAGTCAAAACTGGAGGTTTTGACTCTTTTTATGCTTATAAAATAAGGCTAAAAGTGCTTGACAAATGTATCTTTATTGTGCTATAATATTAATAGATAGATCTTTGACTTACTTTTTGTTTTTTTGAAGGTTATTTTTGTGAGGTGCCAAAATTACTCAAACCATATTTGAGTTCTCCTGGCACTTTGCAAAAAATAAAACTCAATAAAACAAATAATATATAAACAAATGCAACAAAATCAACATCCTTCTTCGTCTAATACACGAAACAAAGCTTCTCTTTATAATTTCATTGTAAAGCTAAGTGGAAGCACTAAACATTCTTTCGATTTGGCAAGTTCTGATGATCAGCAAAAACGTTTTAATTACGGCTTAGTCGTATTTATCGTAGTTATGGCTTCATCAATTGTTGCTTCAATTGCTTGGTCAATCCCGATGGGGCCTGCCGGTCTATCTGTTGGACTCATTTGGTTTCCAATTATGTCCGGCATTGAAATGCTTATCTTGTATCAAATGGATACAGACGCTGCTCATTCATTGGCTAACGCTTGGCTGAGAAATGACTTTGGTCAAACGGTTAAGAAAAAATGGTACACATCATTCGGATGGCTCCTTATAAGGTTCATTATGATTGGTGGGGTGTCATACTTCAATTCAGAGATGGTTCGAGTACTTATGTTCAAACCAGAAATTGTGGCGGAAATAAAAGTTCGTCAAAATACTGAAACCGCTCATATTTCTGATTCGCTTTCAATGGCGAAAAAGAAAATTGAAAAGAAAATTGAAAAAAAGCAAGAAGCTGTAACGAAAGCTGATGAGAATCTCAATACTTTGATTACTCAATATGATGAGCAAATCAAGGCGGTTGAGGATTCAATCAACTATTTCAACAGTAAGCTTGTTTACGAAGTAAAAGGCCCTGGTGGAATTACCGGAATTACTGGTGATGGTCCTGTATCAAAACAAATACGGGAAACTATTAAGACTTATGAGAAACGTAAAGATCAATTGATTACAGATCGCGATCTGTCAAAAACAGAGAGTGGTCAAGTTAACTCACTGAAACTTGCTCAGAAAGAAGCTGATTCAGCTGTATCTCGTGGAAAACGTGAAATGGCAGAATTGAAACTGAGAGAAAAAGAGCTTATTGATCAGGTGATGTCTCGTCCAGTAAATGGACTTGCGTTTATGCTTGAGGTGTTGAATGACATCGCAGGACGCAACCCTATTATCTGGGCAGTATTCTTCCTTTTCTTCTTTATTGAATGTATCCCTGTTCTTATGAAATTCGTTTCAAAAAATGACAGCTATATTCACAAAAGAGCACTCGCTCATTTAGAAAATCTAAAGGAGACCCAACAAGAGGCCCGTGATGCAATGAATCAAATCAATGCCATGAATCCTCAGCCTCCAGTTAGTCCTGGTGGTCCGACTCATTCTTAATTGTTGTTTCAATTTGTTTTGTAGTGTAAGTTATTAAAAAAATCCTGAAAGGGTGCCTGTATCGAAAGATACGGGTTTTTTCTTTTTTGAAAAAACTCTGTTAATATTGACAATGGTTTATAATTTGAAGGGCAATAAAATGTTATTTTAATAATGAAATTTAAAGTAAAATTATTCGCGGTATTTACTTATATGGTAATCGTATCGCTTATGTGTGCATGTTCTGGTAATGTAAAAAAACCAGAAAAAAAGTATCACACAATTAATTTGGAAGACGATGTGTTAGAAGGTGAAATTTTGGAAGAAAGAGAAGCTTCTAATTCAGAGGAAACAATTTATGAAGACAGGGAAGACGGTCAAATTTTTCACATGCGTTGTATGGAAGAATCATTCGATGATTGTATGTATAAGATATTTTTGGATATAAATTCAAACATATCAGATACACTTATGAATTCAATGATATATGATTGTTCTCAGGCTGAAGAACTGTTTGGTTTTGAGTCAGGTGATTTTCTGAAACAAATTAATTTTGTAAATGATGAACATAAAAGCTTTTTTGATCCATCACTACCTTCTCAAGTTTTTTTATCGACAAATGAAATGTGGCGTGACTTGTTTCTTGAAAGAAGAAGTGACTATATTCACTATGTTAATTTATTCAGAGGAGAACATTCAAGGCACGAAACGTATCATTTGTTGGATGAAAAATTTAAATTTACCCAAGGTGATTCTATTGATGTTTTTATGTCTGACTTGTTTAAAAGTGGTATTGTTAAGAAACTTTTTCGTTTTGTTTACAATGATGTGACAACACACGATGGATTCAGAAGAAAGATGATGAGGACTTATGGAAAAGAGAATCTTGTAGAAGTTGAGATCGATAAAGACGATAGACACGCTGCAACATTGACTGCTTGTGAGTTATTTCCGCAAATCATTGAATCTTTAAATTCTCAATATTGGGAAACAGAAATTCGTGGAATACGTTTTGATAATGAATTATTTTCTGCTTATAAAAGAGCGGTAATTCTTTTTCGAAATAATATCGCCGAAAAACTTACAAGCACAGGATATGATCCAGACGATGCTCCTTTATTAAAAATAATGGACAGTAGAATCCGTGTAATGAATTAACAACCCCGCTAAAAGCGGGTGTTTTTTTATTGCAGAGATTCAGTGACTTTATAGAAAAATCCATCACGGACGCCGAAGTAGAAATTACCTTTCCAGATTGCTGGTGTTGTTTCAATACAAGAGCCTGATGGAATTGCGAGATTCCAGATTTGTTTGAGTTTACTTGGGTTGGTGAAATCATATGCAGTTAGATTGCCTTTGCAAGATGTGACAACTAATTTCCCATCAATAATATTCGGTGATGACCAAGAGTGTTCGCCGATATACGTCTTTGAATAGACTTCGCCAGTCTGTCGGTCGATGGTCAAAAGGTATCCTGAGTTGGTCACAGAAAAGGCGAGGTTCTTTTCTAGATCTTTTGTAATAGCCATGGTTGACCAAACACCACCTTCGAGATGTTCACTCGCTGGTAACTTGATACTCCATACGAGCGGGTTATTTTTGGTATATGGATCAATCTTCATTACTTGTCCAATCTCTCGTCCACGCTCATTGTGACGCTGTTCTTCACTTCCTACGTAGAGCATACCTGCTTCGTCTATTACTATAGAAGCGTCAGTGTCATCACCAGTCCAGAAATCAAAGACAATTGGTGCGAGACCTTCTTCTGCACGAGAAATATCAAGTCCGACGATACGTCCAGCAGAGTTCGCAAAATACACACGGTCTTTGTAGAGCGCAGGAGAATTTTCGATACTCACTTCTGTATCACCAGTATCTTTCAGAAGTTGATCTGTCCAACCGGGCATTTGAATTAGAAATTTGGGATCGACTTGTACTTTGCCGTTCGCATCATATGAACGATTGAGTTTAATAATATAAAACCAGCCATTTTCTCCACCTTCAAAAAGAAGATCATTTAAAATTACTGGATTACCATCCCAGTCATCATTCCATAAACCTTTGTTGTGACTTGCATTGAGTGACCAAAGTTCTGTCGGAGTTTCTCTGTCGAGTGCAACGATGCGAAATTTGTTGTCGCGTGATCCGAAATAGATAAGCGGGAAGTTGTCAGGATCTTTTGCAATAGAGCCTTTGATGATGTCACCAGTTTGGAAACTTGGTCGTAAATCTGTACCTGTTTCGGCGTTCACGAAATGAACCGCTCCGTCATATGCACCAAACATCAATTCAGTAATACCATCAGGTCGTTCATCAACGATAGGTTGTCCGGTCCATCCAGCACCACACCATTTTTTTGTCTCACCGCGATTTTCTGAGAATTTACACATCGCTTCTTTTGGATATTTCCATGCAATTGTTGGATTGGTCGGAAGTGGTCCAGTACCATAACTTGAACGAGTTGGATTACCACGAAACATATACAGTCCGTTGGTTTGCGGATATGGTTTAGAGTTGAAATGAAATTCTTTTTTGATTGCGACAATATTTTTTGTATACATTGCGACAACCCGCTGTTCTACTTTTTCAGCAACAAAAACCTTCATGATAAAAAGACATAAAATTGCTATCAATATTAAAATAAATAACTTCTTTTTTTGATGCATGATTTTTATAAAATATTTTTTTGAGACACGCATAAAATTCTGGTGAATTTTTGCTCTGCTCGGCTACCCGCCTGCGCAAGTCTCAAAAATATATTTTATTTGAGTTATTTTTTGGAAAAATAATTAAACAGACAAAGTATAATCGATAATTCTTTTTTGCATATCAGCAGCAGTGACTTTGATGCGGAGATTGTCACCAATCTTGAACACTTTGCGACTACTTCGTCCAACGATTGTATTGTCTTTGTCATTGAATGAATAGAAATCACTACCGAGGTCTCGCAAACGAATCATTCCTTCACATTTACTTTCTTTTTCTTCTACGAAAATACCATTTTTGGAAATACCAGAAACAACACCATCGAATACTTGGCCGATTCGATATGACATATATTCAACTTGTTTGTATTTGATACTTGCGCGTTCAGCATCAGCAGCTTCTTTTTCACGATCAGAAGAATGCTGACAAATTTTCATATAATTTTCCCATTCTTCTTTTGGAACAGTGTTACCTTGCAAATATTCTTCAAGGAGACGATGCACGATGGTGTCTGGGTAGCGACGAATCGGAGAAGTGAAGTGTGTGTAGTATTCGAAAGCTAGTCCATAGTGGCCGATATTTTCAGTTGAATAAATCGCTTTTGCCATTGAGCGAATAA
>CAYUGY010000019.1:0-13150 GCA_964444515.1 uncultured Candidatus Saccharibacteria bacterium
AACATCTCCAGTTTTTTGCGTGTTGGAAGCCCATTGAAAGAATTATGATGTTCATCCTGTTCAATAGTTGCACCAAACAGACTTAATGCCTGATTAAGTGATTCGTAGTGGGCATCCGGCATATTGACCAATACCCCATCAAGATCGAATAAAATGGCTTTGATTTGAGTATCAGTCACTTTTTTAGAGACTTTTTTGACTGATTTTTTTGGGCTTTTTTTTATTTGTTTTTTTGTAACTGTCTTTTTTGGCATAAGAATGAATAAAGAAAGTATACAGTTTTATGAGACTGAAATCTAGTATCAAGTAAGTAACGTTATTTGACAATATGAATTATAGTATGTTAAAGTAATTAGGGAATAAATAGTTATCGTAAATGAGCACACTCACAACAGAAAAGTACACACAAATCAGCCAGGACGGCGAAAAAAGTTTCAAGGAAGGTACTGCAAAAACAATAGGCCCTGTAGAAACATGGCCACTTGCTTGGCGTGATGAATATCATGTCGCGGTTTATTTTGATGAAAGTTCAAATAAATTAATTAAAGATATTGCAATTGAACTTCTAAAATCGATTGCTTTACAAAACAATGCAGATTATTGGTTTGCCGAAGAAGCTTTTCCAATACATGCAACAATGGTATCAGGATACAAAGAAGTTGACGGAAAAATACTTGAAGGCACAAGAGAAACACAAGAGGCATACTTATCAATGATTAATGACTCTGTCTTCAAAAAAATATCTGCAGAAATAAAAAATATTATTATTTCTTTTGATGATATCTTAATCACAGGAGACAATGTTATATTAACAGCTTCTGAGATACCTCTGAGAATCTTGAATTTTAGAAATTCTGTTTCTGATCTTGAAAAGATAAATGGATTAATACCTAAAACACTTGATAATATTCTTCATGTGACAATAGGGCGTCTCAAACAAATTCCGGACGATGAAGATTCCCGTATCAGATTTATTGATGCTTTTCAGGGACTGAGAGCACTTATTGCAAGCAACCCAATTACTGTCATTACAAGCTCTGTTTTTAATGGTCGTAACATGATGTCACGAAAAGAAGATTTGTAAAAACACGTTTTAACTCCCGCATACTGCGGGAGTTTTTTATGTTATACTTGGACAAATAATCTATTAACACTATGTCGTTTCTCTCATCCATTCGCAATTATTTTGAAAAACCGGTTATTTTCAGTTTTATTGGAAAACATATGAAGCCAGGAATCACTTACCTGGATGTTGGTTGTGGTGACCGTGCCCCCTACTCTACCTACCGTTATTATCCAAATATCGCATATACCGGTATCGACAACAGAGATATTGCAGGAGCAAAAGACATGGAACAATTTTTAAAATGTGACATTGAAAATAACGATCTAACAGAAATTCCAAATGACACCTATAATGTCATCAATCTCTCTCATATCATCGAACACATCGATAGTGGTGATAACTTATTGCAAACACTTGCAAAAAAATTAAAAAAGAATGGAATCATCTATGTAGAAACGCCGAGTGAGCGGAGTTTAAAACTACCTTCATTCTACGGCACGCTCAATTTTTGGGACGACACAACACACAAAAAAGTTTACTCTATCAAAGAGATGGAAAATGCTCTTACTTTAAGTGGTTGCACAATACTAAAATCAGGCATTAGGCACAATATCAAGAAAATCATTTTTCTTCCGCTCATTCGCGACAAGAAAATTAGTGCCACACTATTTTGGGATATTGTAGGATTTGCTCATTATGTTATAGCAAAGAAAAACTAAATAAATTAGCCACAGGTTTAACCTGTGGCTAATTTATTTAGTTTTACCCCCAAACAATAATACAATTGTTTGGATGAGTCAGTGGAACTTCCGGTACAATTTTTGCACCTGGAATCATTTTCAGCAACTCTTCTTTTGTGTATGAATGAAAATGTTCTGGAGAAATCTGATTATATGTAATATATCCGCGTTTTGAATTTAATATTACTTTTTTCAAATATACATTTTGAATCTCACGAGGCAATTCAGTAAATGCATAGTTACTAATTACCAAATCATATTCTTTCTTTTCCAATTCATTCATTGTCTTATATTCGATCGTACCTGCAATGAAATTATCCATGTACCGTTCTGCCAGCATCAGTGCTGGAGCAATATCAACCAGTGTGTATTTTGCCGGAGTATCAATAACATGAAGTATGCGACATTGTCCACCATACCCAACACCAATCTCACAAATCGTCATGTTATTCAAACTTCCAAATAATGCGTTGAGGTCACCTAATACTTTTATATAGCGTAGCGTTGATGGAGAAATGGCACCGACAACAGGATAAGTAATTAGTTCTGCTCCACCAAAATCATCATTCTTTTTAAACTCATCCATATGAACAAGTAGCTCTGAATGCTTATTAATTTCATCCAGATATATTTGCCCCTGTGCCTCATTTACATGCTCAAGAATTCCCTTATATACAGGATTCTGACGAAAACGATTGAAGACCTTGATACTATTACTCGCTTTCAAACAAAAATCTGGGTAGACCTGATTATCAGAAATACTTGTTGATGTTTTTGATATTAATACTATATTTTGTATTCCTGGAATCTTTTTTATTAAATTCTTAAATTGTTGCTTCATCTTATTTATTTTTAGTTAATATTTAATAATGGAATACTATTATTTTTTTGAGTCAATTCTATGATTTGTTTGTAAATAGCAGATTGATCTTTATCTAATAATGACAATCTTTGTGCAACAATAATAAATTGCCCTACATCTTTTTTGTTGTAATAAAACCTCAAAAATCTTTCATAAATCTTTTTCGCCAACCCTTGGCCTGGGTCAAACCCGTGATCAAAAGAATATTCCATCTCAGACAACGATTCATCCCAATGTGATTCACCGTGTTTAAATAACATTATTCCTAAGAAATAATGTGGTTCTGCTGGGCGTGTATCATACGCCACAGTTTCGCGCATCAAAGCCACAGCCTCATCAGCTCGCCCTTGATTTGCCATATTAATAGCGTACGTAAACTTAGCGTCTTGGTTATAGTTCCCTGGTGACAAACTAATAGCTTTTTTATAATATCCCTCAGCCACAACGTGATACTGCTGTGCTTTTTCAGGCAACAAGTCTGCCACTTGATCATAAGCCTTCCCTATCGATGAAAAAAAGTATGGGAAATTATCTGTTTTTTTAGCTATTTCATCCATCTTATCAATTGCAAACTCAACAAGTGGTGCAGATTCTTTGTGCAATCTACCTTCTTTATATTCAAAGAAAAGATATGTTATAAGTTTATAGCGAATTGCTGGTTGAACAGAAGTATACGGATAAAAAGAAAATCTTGATTCAATCAATGCTTTTGGATTCCCCGCTAGCGCTTCATCAAATTTTTTAACAAATCTTGCCATTTGTGCATATGGATACAATGTCCAAACAAAAAATGAAAAAGATAAAAATAATGCTACAACCAAAAAAACTACAGGCAAAAAAGCCGGTATTTCTATTTCTGTGCTTTTAATCTGCTCTTTTTTATATTTCATATTTTTTGAAAGTTACTTCAGACACAAAAGCAATTGTGGCATAAAACATCAGAGATGTTACTGCGGTATCGAAAGCGAAAAGATTGTTTATAAAATAAGCACTTAAACACAAGATTATAATTAGTGGTATAAAAAAATCTTTTTCAAATATTTGTTTTATTTTTTTTAAAACCAATGTCCACATAGCTATATATATAATCAAACCTAATATTCCAGACATTACTAAAATGTCTATCACCTGATTGTGAGCATGATCAGCAGTACCGGGATCATAATAGAAAAAAACAGGATTATAATTCTTGATCCAGAAGAATTGATAATTTACCGGCCCCCAACCAAATATTAAACGGGTAGGGTTTTTATCTGAAAAAAATCCTTTAATTGATGTTTTAGTGTATTCGATACGAGAATTTGAACTGTTGTCAGATATGCCGATTTCAGCAAAACGATTTAGTCCTGGAATTTTTTGCCAGAAAGGGGCACTTCGAGTCACTATAAACAACAAACTAAACAATATCAGAGCAGACACAGCGATAACTCCTAATTTCCTAAAGGAGATTTTTCTTATGTATATATTTTTACCATAAAAAATTGAAGCGATTGTCGTAATAAAAAATCCGATAAATAACGCAAGTATAGCACCTCGGGTTTTAGTCAAAAGTATTCCTATAACCGACAAAGCAATACTTACCCAACCAAGATAAGCATAATTATTATTTTTTGATTCTTTAGTAAACCTCACCAAACAAAGCCCCGCGAAAATACTGAACAAATAATAACTAGCCAAGAATATCGGATTCCCCATTAATGAATCAGATCGATACATACCGAGAAATGACTGCTTGGCTTGAACGACAAACAAAATAATAGTTGTTATTGCGGTATAAACAAAAAATTTACTCCATTCTGACTTCTTAAACAAAAGAAGATATCCCACATATAGCGAGTATATCGAAATAATTGTCAAAAAACCTTCCGCACGAAGTGGTTCACCAAAAAAAGCCATACTTTTATCGAAAGCAAAAATAGTACTTAGTATGGTCAGTAAAATTCCAATAGATACAAAAATAAACAATCTATCTTTTTGTAATATATTTATACTAGTTGCTATATCTTCGCGATCTTCTTTGTTTTTTGACTTTGAAATCAAAACAAGACCGATCAAGAGAATTACCAAAAAACTAACCCCTCTCAAAAACAAAACCTTTGCATCGATAAAAGGAGAAAGATATTTACTGTATACAAAGAGCGGAACAAAGGCGGTGGATAATAGTAGTATGGTTGCCAATTTTTTCATGACTATATTATAACAGAAAAAGTGTTTTTAAAAAGATGCTCAAAAACGAAAAACACCCTCATTTCTGAGGGTGTTTTTCTGATTGCTTACGTCAATCAATCGATACTGACACTATCCAATCAAACTATTAGTTATAAATAACTGAAGTTTGTGTACTTGGGTAGTTGTACATGTATGTTGTTCCAGATGTGTATGATCCACCACCTGCAGTGTCTGTCCACGCGAATGTAGAAGCACCGAGAGCAGAAGCCATAGAAGCACCGTTAACACCTGTACCTGTAACAGCAGTAACTGGTACGTAGATACGGAATGTTTGTGATGTTCCAGCTTGGATCAAATATCCACCTGTGAATGAAATAGTACTTGTACCACCAACATAACTTGAGAAAGTAGTGTTAGTTGTTGTAATACTATTGTTTCCAGCGTCTTTAACCACAACTGTAGCAGCAGTAGCCATAGTAGCAGCGTTCAATGTAACTGTGACTGGGAGTGAGTTCAAAGTGATATCACCCTTTGCGTTAGCAGCGACAGTGATGTCGATTGCTTCGATAGTTCCAGCTGAAAGCTTGTTAGTTGGAGTTGAACCAATTGTAATAGTTGGTTTTGATCCAACAACTTTGATCACAGGAGATGTGATACTTGTTGGGTTAACAGCAGCACCAGTTGTAGTTCCTCCGATTGTGTACTTGTTGTATGACAATCCGATTTGTGAACTTGTTCCTGATGTAACACCGTTTGTTCCTACTGAAGCGTAAGTTGGGTATACATCGATACTTAGACCTGAACCTCCGTTTGGAACTGCAAGGTTAAGACCTGTAAAGTATGCAAGACCGTTTACAGTTACAGCAGCAGCACTTGCGTGGTAAGCAGCAGTTGTACTGTTGATAGCACGAGTAACAGTAGCTGTTAGACCTGAAATTGAAGTTACAAGCATATCTTCACTGTCGATTGTAAGAACAGTTCCTACACTTACTCCACTTGCTGAAGTAAGAGCAACAGTAGAAGCAGCAGTAACAACAGCACCTGTAGTTGTAGTTGCAGGTGTCAATTGTACAGAAGCAGTTTGACTACCAATTCTTAGAGAAGAAATAGTTCCTGCACCTGTAACTGAGAACTTCAATTCTGAAACTGTTGCACTTCCGTTTGTTGAAGTGAATTTGAATGTAGCCTTAGATCCGTCTACAGCACCACCGTTTGCAGCAACATATTGTGTTGTTGTTGATGATGAAGTAAGGAATGAAGGTGTTCCAAATGTACCTCCTGAAAGTGTAATAGCTTGTCCAACTGTAGCAGCACTAGGTGTCAATGTTACGTTTGAACTTGCACCAACAGCTGTTGGAAGAAGTGTTGCGTAAACTGAACCAGCGTTCCATGTTCCAAGGTCAGCCATAATTTCAACTGTCTTTGTTGCACCTGGTGCAATTGTAAAGTCAACTGAGAAGTTGTTTGACGCTTGTGGGTTGATTGGATTTGCTCCAGAACCTGAAGTTTCTGATGTCTTCAAGTTTGAAAGGTTCGCAAGCATTCCTGCTGTTGCAGCTGTACTTCCATCAGAAGTAAGAGCTACTGCAAGGTTTGTTACACGAACTGATTCTGAAGAACTTTGGTTTTGAAGTGTGAATGACGCAATCTTTGCACTAGATGTATTAGGATTTAGTGTTTGGTTTGCGTATGAAGCACTCTTACCAAGAGCCAATGTTCCAGTTTGAATTGTCAAACCAGTTGTTGTCTTGTCAGAAGATGGTACATCGATTGTTGAAATCAATGAACTTATTCCTTGACCGTTTTCTAGGTTAGTAGCACCTTCCAAAGTTACAGCAATAGTTCCAGCTGTATAGTTAGAGTTTACTTCGTTTTGTAGATCTGCACGAACTTCAAGAGTACTGTTTGCATTCGCAGTAAGGATCATAGATGAACCTAGTTGGAATGTAAGAGTTGAGCCAGTGAAGTTTTGTGAAGAACCGATTTGTGAACCATTGTAGTACAACGCAACATTGTTGAATTGAGTTGTTGAACCAGAAGCAGTTGTTCCGTTTGTGATAGCCGGAGTAACTTGCAAACTAGTAACTTTTACATCTTCACCATATGCACGGAGTTGGTACTTAGCAATAGCTGTGTTTGTAGCACCTCCAGTAACATTAGTAACTGATGTGAAAGATGGGTCAATGTTAACTGTTACAGTTCCTGAAAGGATATTGTAAACAGCTGAACTTGTACTTGGGATTGTTCCTGAAGCAGAAACATTAGATTTGATAGTTTCATCTGAAGCCATCAAGTCAGCAGCGTATTGAAGTGTCAAACTGAATGAACGGTTTGAACCCTTAACAACGTCTGCACGTACTTCGACAGTCTTTGATCCAGTTGCAATAGCAACAGGAGATGAAGTCATATCAAACACGATGTATCCAAGAGAGTTTACACCAGCTGATGTAGCAACAGGTGATCCGTTTACATACAATTTAATGTTTGCAAGTGAATCAGTAGGTGCTGAACCAACATAGTGGAAACCGATACTCTTAAGAGTAACAGCGTGTGTACTTACTTGGAAAGGTGCTGACCACAATGTTTGTTGCATAACACCAGCATTGATGTCTCCTCCTGGAGCTGTGTTTGCTCCTACAGAAACTGTAGCAAGCAATCCTGATCCGTCTTGGATGTATTGTGCGTTACCGATGATGTTTACAGTTGAAGTTGAACCTCCTACTGTGTAACTTGTAAGGTTAACACCTACAGTGTGTCCATCTGCTGTTGTAGCAGGGATATCAGCACGTACAGAAATTGTACGTGAACCTGAAACCATAAGGTTCACATTGTTGAAAGTAATAACACCTGTACTGTTTACTGATGCACCGTCTGTCAAACGAGTTGCCCCGTCGTACAAGTATACATTTGTAAGGTCAGTATTAAGTGATAGTCCTGAACGTTGGAAAGTAATGTTTTGAACTGTTCCTGTTCCACTGAAAGTGAATTGAGCTAGTTCGACATTAGAACCATCGAGAACTGTTCCTGATGCAGGTGATGTAGTAGCAAGCATTGCTGTTACAGGACCTGTTTGTGCAGGAGTTGTTGGTGTAGTTGGTGTTGAACCATTACTAATTGCATTAAGAGCTGCGCGAGTTCCAGGACCAGTAGCACCTGTCAAAGGAGACAAGTTGTTCTTAGCTTGGAATTTTTGAAGAGCAGACTTTGTTGCAGGACCAAAAGTTGTAGTTTCCATTCCTGGACTACCAGCTTTTCCTGCGGTTGCTACTTGAGTGTCAGCTGACATGTTAAGAACTTTTTGGAGTTCTTTAACAGCTGTACCCTTAGAACCGAGTTTCAAAGACGAAGTGAATGTGTAAGCAGAAGCAGATGTTCCTACGAGAAGAACAGCAGCCATTGCAACACCAAACACTGCCTTTACAGTTTTATTGATTTGCATAATAAAATATTCTGAGTAAATTCATATACTTATATATAGAAGCTCTATAGAAATTCTACATACTCATATATGGGCCTACAAAATAGTTTTGACAAAACATTTTGTAGGTACTTTATAATCGGAAAACAAACTGATAAATACACCTCCTCAATAAATTGAAGAAATGTTTTTTCAGCTATCTGCCGTGTCGACATGGCCGATACACGGTAAGATACTGAAAACAAAAAAGAATTCTTTTTAGGGAATTCCACAGAGAAAGGTCGGCATCACGATTCCCTGCGTATTATGTTTTCAATGATCAGACCGGTTGTTATGTGGTGCCGATAGCTCACACACATAACGTTATTTATAGTACCATAAACTGACAAAAAATGCACGCCTAGGTACTATCCAAAAAGTATAATACAAAAGGTGATTTTTGGGGTTTCGGGACTATGTGGATAAACCTACACTCAGCATCATTTTAAAGAAACACGAATAAAATTCTGGTGAATTTTTTCTCTGCTCGAAGCCAAGCTTCTGCGCAAGTTTCTTTAAAATGATGCCTCGTTCCGAAAAAAATCGGACGTAGGTTTACCCTAAAAATTGTGACGTATCAGGAAGTCAAAAATTACAAGGCGAAACCAGAGGTTTCGCCTTGTAATTTTTTAGTTCAAATAGTACCGACTCCAGCGCTTCTCCCCCATTTTTTTAATCTGCCCTTTTTCAACTAATTCGAACAATTCTCGTTGAATTGTTTTTTCTGAAAGCTCAATAAATGCTCGAGAAATATCTTTGATCATCACTCCTTCGTTTGCACCTTTGTCCTTTATAAGTGCAAGTATTTTAGTCTTTCTTTCGTTTCTTCGCTCCTCACCTGTTTGCTGAGGTAACACCGTTTTCTTGATGAGTGGTTGCAGTATCTTTTTGTCCTTTATGGCAATTGGTTGGGGCTCAGTGTTTTCTTGTGACACCAATTGCTGTATGTTATCAGTTTCAGTTTTTTCAAAAAAAGAATCTGGAAGTGAAAATCCTGAAATAACACTACTTTCAACTCCTTTGATTTTAGGTAAATGATCGATGATCATATACATAGAACGTAGCTCTCGAATAATGATATCTGCATTCATTTTTGAAACCATTCGTAGGTGTTCCGTCATCTCAAGAATCGCTATTAAATTCTCCATGTCATCTTTGATGTCCGCTGCATTTTTGTGACCCTGGACCGTGATTTGTTTTTGGAGATATTCGGTGTCCGTTAGCAACTTCAAGGACATATTTCGCAAATGATTTCGAAGTGGTTCTGATGCTTCCATGTAATCAGAAACCATATATATGGCAGTGACTATTTTCCGTGTCTTTTTGATTATGTCTTTTACTGCATTCATGTGTCTTTTAGAAAAATAAACGGACAATTTTTGATAAATGTATGACCATTATACGCTTTTACGGACATAGTGCAAATCGTCCTTTTATCGTTATTTTTCAACGTTTTTTACATGTTTTAACCTATTGCACGTGATACAATTAGAAGACACAAAGCAATGGCACAAACAAACAAAAAAGATACAGCTTCTTCTACCAAAAACAAGAAGAAAAACACTTCTGAAGAAGCTCTTATAGAAGAGAAAAAAGCACTCAAAGATGAGACGCGGTACGGCATTTATGCTGTCATAACTTTCGTTTTGGCACTCTTTTTTATCATCGCTTCTTTCCACAAAGCAGGTGTTGCCGGGGAGGCTGTATATCGCGGATTACGCTTCCTATTCGGTTATGGTTTTGCGCTCGTACCACTCCTTTTGATTGTGCTTGGAGTCTCTTTTATACGTTCTGGTAAACCACAATTTGCCCGCCTTCATACCGTTACTTCGATCTCTTTTTTGTTCTCTTTTTTGGCACTATTAAACATCAGTTTCAACGAAACGACCGGAGGCTTTTTTGGCAAAATAGTTGCTTGGCCATTTGTCTCATTTTTTGATGTCTATGTCAGTACCCTCTTTTTGAGTGCCATAGCCCTCATCTCTCTTTTTATACTATTTGATACTCGACCAAACATCTTACGATGGATCAATTTCATCAAATCAAAATTCTCAAAGAAAACACTTTCTGAAGAAGAAGGCGCTGATATCGGTACCGTAGTTGATGGTGGTGAACTTATTGAAGAAACAGAAGAAGTTGAAGCCGAAGAACACATTGAGACAACAAAAATAACAGAACAAAAAGAAGAAGAGTTTACTCCTAAAAAAGCATTTACCAAACTCTCTGCATACATTCCACCACCAATTTCTCTCCTTGAACGTGACAAAGGAAAAGCCAATGTTGGTGACATCAAAGCAAATGCAAACATCATCAAACGTACACTTTTGAACTTCGGTATTGAAGTTGAAATGGATGAGATCACGATTGGTCCGACATTTACTCGCTATGCATTGAAGCCTGCTGTTGGGGTCAAGCTTTCTCGTATCGTTGGATTGCAAAACGATCTCGCTCTTTCACTTGCTGCTCACCCGGTACGTATCGAAGCACCGATTCCAGGTAAGTCATTGGTAGGTATCGAAATTCCGAACAAAACAAAAGCAACCGTTGGACTTGGAACATTGCTTTCTGATGAACGTTTCCAAAATGCACCTAAGCCATTGATGACCGCACTTGGACGTGACGTTGCCGGTAAACCTCATTATGTAAACCTCGCAAAAGCACCGCATGCATTGATTGCCGGAACGACTGGTTCTGGTAAATCAGTAACGATTCACGCTGTTATCAACTCATTGATTTACAGAAACGGACCACAGGATCTCAAATTCATCATGGTTGATCCGAAGCGTGTTGAACTTACTTTGTACAACAAAATTCCACACCTCCTCACCCCTGTTATTACTGATGCAAAGAAAGCTATTTTGGCACTCAAATGGGCAGCAAAAGAGATGGAGGAACGCTATCAAATACTCCAGGACAATGCGGTTCGTGACATCGAGTCTTATCACGACAACGTATTGAAAGGTAAAAAAGATGTCGAAGGAATGCCAACCATGCCGTATATCGTCATTATCATTGATGAGTTGGCTGACATCATGCAAGCCTTCCCTCGTGAACTTGAGGCTGGTATCGTACGCTTGGCACAAATGTCTCGAGCTGTCGGTATTCACTTGATTCTCTCAACACAACGACCTGAGGTAAACGTTATTACTGGGCTTATCAAATCAAACGTTCCTACTCGTATCGCCCTTCGTGTGCCGACTGGTATCGACTCTCGAACTATTTTGGATACTGTTGGTGCTGAAAAATTGCTTGGTCAAGGAGATATGCTCTACTCTGGTGGCGAAGGTCAACCACAACGTTTGCAATCTGCATATATTTCAGAAGATGAAGTGAAGAAGGTCGTCAAATACCTAACTGACGCTTATCAAGATGAACTCCCTGACACTATCGACCTTACAGGTGTTGTTAGTACTGGAAACAACATCTTTGAAAGTGGAATGGGTGGTGATGGTGATGATGATTTATATGAAGAAGCAAAACGTACCGTTATTGAAACAGGCAAAGCCTCTACTTCATTCTTGCAACGCAAACTCTCTGTTGGATATGCGCGAGCAGCACGATTGATCGACCTGTTGGAAGAACGTGGTATCGTCGGTCCTGGAAATGGTGCGAAACCTCGTGAAGTTATTGGTCATGGTACAGCTAATACTCCAGTGGAGGAAGAATAATATGCAAATCAAACGCCGACCACCACAATTTTATGTCACCACAAGCCTCTTCTCTGTCGCACTCCTTTTCGCATTGTGGCAAATCGGCAATGTTGTCTTCACGCACAAAGTAAAACTTGCAACCAATATCGAAGGTCAAACACTTGAAACAAAGATGCTTTCTTTGAGCGGTACTGCATCAAAAATCAAAGTACTCAAAGTAAATGGAAATATTGTTCCTATTAGTACAACTGGCAAATGGAATGATTCAATCCTCCTCCCTGATGGATACTCTATTGTCACTGTTGAATCAAAAGATGCCTATGGGCACATTAAATCAGATCAATACCCTGTTTATGTAGCTGTTGATCCACCAACCACTACAGTCGGCAGTCGAGAAACATTACCAAACATTAACTAATACAGATATGGCAAAAGTAAAAAAAGTAAAAGCAGAATTGGGTTCAGAAAGTGTTGCAGACACAATCAAATCAATTCAAACAAAATTAGGAGAAGGGGCAATTATGAAATTGGGCGATGCACCAAAGGTCAACTTGAGTGTGATTCCAACAGGTTCTATTGGACTTGATATCGCACTTGGTATCGGTGGTGTTCCACGTGGACGTATGATCGAAATCTTTGGACCAGAATCATCTGGTAAGACTACGCTTGCCTTGCACATTGTTGCAGAAGCACAAAAACTAGGTGGTATCTGTGCATACATTGACGCTGAACACGCAATGGATCCAGATTACGCACAAAACCTTGGAGTAAACACAAAAGAACTGCTTATTTCTCAACCAGACACTGGAGAACAAGGGCTCGAAATTTGTGAGACATTGGTTCGCTCAGGTAAAATTGATGTAATCGTTGTTGACTCTGTCGCAGCACTTACCCCAAAAGACGAAATTGAGGGAGATATGGGCGCATCTCATATGGGTAAACAAGCTCGTTTGATGTCACAAGCACTTCGTAAACTGACTGCAATCGTTGCTCGTTCAAACACTGTCGTTATCTTCATCAACCAAATCCGTATGCAAATCGGTGTGATGTTTGGTAACCCAGAAACAACTCCAGGAGGAAAAGCATTGAAGTTCTACACTTCTATTCGTCTTGATATTCGACGTATTGCTCAAATCAAAAAAGGTGAAGAAGTTGTTGGTGCTCGAACTCGAGTGAAAGTCGTGAAGAATAAAGTCGCTTCCCCAT
>CAYUGY010000020.1:0-11674 GCA_964444515.1 uncultured Candidatus Saccharibacteria bacterium
TCACCTTTCCCTCACGGTACTAGTTCACTATCGGTCTTTAGAAGTATTTAGCCTTGCCGGTTAGTTCCGGCGGATTCGTTCAAGCTATTCGTGTCCTGAACTACTCAGGTATGACAACAAGAAAGAGATAAGTATTTCGTTTACAGGGCTATCACCTTCTATGGCGTATCTTTCCAGATACTTCTTCTATACTTATCCTTTGTAACTTTCCTCGTTTATAGACGTTGTCACCCTACAACCCCGATTTCTTATCATTGCTGATAACAAATCGGTTTGGGCTCTTTCGTTTTCGCTCGCCGCTACTAACAAAATATTGTCCTACGGACTTTCTTTTCTTTTCCTCTTGGTACTGAGATGTTTCACTTCCCAAGGTATACTCTCTAACTAAATGTTAGAGTCAATGAGGTTTACTCAAAGGGGTTCCCCCATTCGGAGATTTCCGGATCAAAGGCTGATTAGCGCCTCCCCGAAACTTATCGCAGCTAGTCCACGTCCTTCATCGCTTTTCAAAGCCAAGGCATCCACCATATGCACTTATTTCTATTAGGAAATTTAAAAACCACTTTCCTAAACGATGTACACTCAGAACCGCTTCCTTGTGTACATCGTGTTTTATCCGCCTCTCCATTCTTGAAAAGACCCCTATTTAAAGGAGCGGAGGGCGGGTTTACTTTTTCAAAGAATACAAGGGCGAGTATATACGAAATAGAAATAAGAGTCAAGTGAATATTTGTAAGGTTTTAGTAATTAAAATTTCCCCTTGGGGAAAGTCGAAAAAGGGGCGATTTTGGTCCCCAAAATCGCCCCTTTTTCGGACTCTTTTTTGAAGTAAAAAGCAAAAGAAAAAGCCATATTTAAGTATATGACTTTAAAGAATTTCGATACTCATTATATTCACTTTCATTAACAGGCATATAACTGGAAACAGTATGATGAGGAATATTAAACTCATCATAAAAACCACCTCCTTGATATTTTTTTACTCGAAAGACCGAATCACCTTCTACTTCTTTAACAAACACCGGCATTTGATCATTTTCTCGATATTCATACCATTTCAACTTTTCAAAGACATCAGGATACTCATCAACTTCTTTTTCAGTGAAATATCTTTCATTATTTTTATAGATTTTTTCTGTTTCAGAAAAATCAAAAATATAACCCTTTTTTAAACTGCTGTCTGGATGATTAATTTTTATCCTCACACGCGGATTCAAAAGTTCTTTAGCTGTCATTTTACGTATAATTATTTCCAAATAAACTATACTAACAGTAAAACAAAATGTCAAAAGGACGACAACCTTCGGTTGTCGTCCTTTTGTTTGTTTACTAGTCACTAAAAACTAACTACTAGAAACTATTTCTTATTTCATATCTGAACGGAAGTGTTCAACAGCACGAGCTGCAGCTTCTTTCCCCCCAAGACCGAATGCTAGTCCGCCTGCTAGTGCAAGCATTCCAACGATTCCAGCGAACAATGTGTTCATAAATCCACTTGCAATACCAAGTTGTGATAGAGCAATAATGAATGCAAAGATCCAGATTGCGTGGTACGCAATAGAACCGAGCAATCCTGCAGAAGAAATATTAGCAGCTTTTGCACCACCAGTGATGATACGTCGAGCAGCTTGAGAGACCACACCCGCAACCATAAGTATTAGTGCTGCAACAATCACTTGTGGAATGTATTGCACTACTACTTCACGCAAGAAACCACTTACTTGAGAAAGTCCCAAGAAATCAAGTGATGTCATCAAGAAGATAACAATGATAAACCATTTTACTAGTCCACCAATGAATCCACCGACATCAAGTCTGAAACCAGCTTTTGAAAGAGCTGCTTCCATTCCTGCTTGTGCGAAAAACTTATCGAGCTTGAGTGCTCCGATAACTTGTGCAAATGCCTTTCCAACTACAGAAGCAATTACCCAGCCAATAATGAAAACTACGATCGCAAGAATGAGCATTGGTACGTACGCAATGATCCCATACCAGAGATTGTAAACTGATGATGTAAATACATCACCCCATGTTTGAATCAACATAAAAAATTCATGAATAAAACCGTTGATAAAGTCCTCGAGGCAATTGCCTTTCGGGTATATCTATTATATCACTTATGCTTTTTTCTTTATGATGAGTGTGGAAAACTCTGGAGCCGTAATGAGCTTTTCGTGTTCAAAATCAAAAACATCTGACACCAGTTTGTCATACATTTCGAGACGATATTTGAATTCTTCGGTATCAAAAACTGCATAAGCAAGCTCTTTACCAATTTCAGATTCAAGTTTGCGAACCGCTTCATCAAGCACTGGACGCTTGAGTTTGTCAGAGACGATAAGGAGATCAAGACGGCTGTCTGGGTTTTGCAGAAAGACTCCTGAGGCCACCAACATTTTCAATTTGCCTGCCCCTTTCAATCTACCAACCAATTCTTCCTTTGAAAGAAATTCTGGATCAATAAGCAATGATTTGATTGGACCAAGAAATCGGAAGTCTGGATTGAGTGAATAACCAAGTGTTTTTCCTTTTGCAATTTTCTTCTTTATGAAACCAATAGTAGTGAGTGCATTTAATTCTTTTTTTCCTGAAGCTTTTTGTACTCGAGTTTTATGACATGCGGTTTTGACATCATAAACAGTGTCAGTATTAAAAAGAAATAATCGCATCAATTTGACTCGAGCCGGTGTTCCGAATAATTTTCCTAAGATATCCATGGTTGTGGCAGAATTCTGCATTTTAGTATTTCTAACGACCAGACGGGCTGATGTAGATAGTATACATCATAGGCTCTGGTTTGTAGTGGTTAGATTCTGGTGGAAAACGAAAAGCGGCGGATTCCTTCGGAATCCGCCGCTTTTTTAATTGTTTTATTTTTATCTATAAAAACAAAAAATAGGACTTAGGAGTCCTATTTTTTGTTTTCCACCCGCCCTCTCTCGTCGCTTGGAGGCGACTCCTAGGGCGCCGGAAAAGTTTTATTGAATTAAGCTTCGCTTATTTCAATTCAACTTTTCCTCCTGCTTCTTCGATAGCCTTTTTAAGAGCTTCAGCTTCGTCTTTCTTCATTCCTTCTTTCAATGTTGCTGGTGCACCATCTACAAGGTCTTTAGCTTCTTTAAGACCAAGCCCTAGAGCTTCTTTAACAGCTTTCATAACAGCGATTTTTTGTTCACCTGCTGCTGATAGAACAACAGTAAATGAATCTTTTTCTTCAGCTGCTGGTCCTGCTGCGGCTGCTGGTCCTGCAACAGCTGCTGCAGAAACACCAAATTTTTGTTCGAATGTCTTTACCAATTCATTCAAATCGATAACTGACATTTGTTCGATAGTTTTTACGATATCAGCAAATTTTGCTGGTACTTCGAAATTTGTTTCTTCCATAATATTTTTTAGTTACAATTTATAATTTATTAAAAGTTTTTTACGTGACTTTCAGACACTAGTTTTTTGTTTCTGCAATCTTGTCGAGAGCAATAACAAGTCGTTGGATTGGAGAATTGATAACGTTAACGAACATTCCGCGAAGTGTTTGCATTCCTGGGATTGTTGCGATTGCCATCATTTCTTCTTTACTCAAATACTTTCCTTCGAACACTCCTCCTTCAATAGTTAGAACGTCTTTGTTCTCCTTCATGAAGTCGTAGACACCGTGTGCTGGAGCTAGAAGATCTTTACCGTACGCAATTGCGATTTCTCCAGGAAGTTCAGGAAATTCTCCTTCATATCCTTTTGTGTCGAATGCACGCTTGATAAGTGTCTTTTTAGCAACAGTATATCCGACGTCTTCTTTTTGAAGAGAACGGCGAAGTGTGTTTACTTGAGCAACTGTCAATTTGTGAAATTGAACAAACACCACTGATTGCACATCAGCAACTGCTTTTTCCAATTTCGCTACAATTTCTACTTTCTTATCTTTTGAAATAGCCATAATACTAGCATAATTTTTATGTTGGTTTTCGACCGATAACTCGTATTCAGTCTGTTAAGAATACCTTGGAAGGGCTTATTTGATGCCTTCTGTCTTTGGAGTTACAGGAAATACTATATAGGAAAAACAGGAAAATGACAAGGGCCGATTCTACTCCGTAGAATCGGCCCTTTGACCTGTAGTTATTATTTGAGTGTCACTATCCACCACAAGAGCACCCCCACTCCAATCAGCGCAGTATATTTCAATAAAACTGTGGCAACTCCTCCTTTCATATGATTTATTATACCACACAAATGGTGTTATTTTATCCCGAAACTATTGATGGTGTTTAGATAGTACGTAGATGGTCGAGAGCTTGGATTTATTTTCAATGCTTCTGTAAACTGTTTTTTTGCAAGCACAAAATCTCTTTTTAAAAACGAGTGTACTGCAGCAAATTCAACAAATGACTGACGTCTTGGTGATTGTTCAAATATTCCTGCAATCAGTGCATCGCTTTTATCGAAATAGTTTTTTTCATTTGTTATGTGTCCCAAGTAGTCGTATATCGTAGCGATAAAAAAACGATCAACAGGGTCCGTGCTGTTTTCAAGAACAGTTCCACATCGAATCAAAATATTATTCAAAAAAGGAACAGCTTTTTTTATCTTAGGAGAAACATCTGCGAGTGTTTTAGTTGGTGGTATTATGACGCGAGAAATAATTTCAGTACAAGCCATATTTGTTGCTGATGTTTGTGGATTAAAAATAATATCACTCTCAAGTACGTCTTGAAAATTTCCACCACTTACCACGACAGCATAATACTTATTCATTTGGATATACGGAACCAATGACCCGAAAACAAAAATAATGGCCATCAACACTGACAATAAAACAAAAATCAATTGTGCCTTTTGTATATTAGTTTTCATATGAATTGATTTGATACCACACAGTAAAAGCTACGACCAAGAAAAACGGTATATAGTTGACAATACTTTCAAAAACAAAGAGGTTTTGAATAAAATGAGCAACACACCAAAAAAGCAGTGGCAGACCAATATATAATGGTGCCTTTAACCAAGTGCGGACGACAAGCAACCAGACAAATAAATAACACAATAACGCGAACAATCCATTCATTACCAATACATCAAATATTTTATTATGTGCCCGATCAAATGAAGCCCGGTCATCCTCGTAGACTTTTGGATTATAGTTTTTATACCAAGCAACATTATAGTTATCTTGCCCCCAACCAATCAACAATGGCTTGATACCATTTTTCATCGGATTAACTGATTGCAAAGAAACACCAATATTCAAAAAACGAGCTGTCTTTGTAAAATCTGTGTGTGAAGATTGAGAGAGTCGAGAGAACCCAGGAATTTTTTGCCCGAGCGGAGTAAATACACCAAGAGAGACAATCGTGATAAATACAAGCAAAACAACAAGCAATCCTATTTTTTTCTTTATAGAAATCATTACCCAAGAACGAACCGTTAGGATAATTCCTATAGTAAATAGACCAATCACTGTACCAAGAATTGCACCTCTTGTTTCTGTGATAATTAATCCAAAAAAAGAAAAAAGGATACCTATAATCCCCCACAGACAAACAGGACTTTTCCATGACTCACCTTCACGCAACAGTGTTGTTGTCAAAACAGCACTGACAGTCAAAATAAAAATAAAATAAGCTGCCAAAAAAATCGGATTATCAACAAAAGAAGATGGTCGGTGAGCACCATTTAAATACGGAAATAAAATGGAGACAAACAAAATAAAACCACTGACAATGGTTGATTTCCATAAAGTAATCCAATCTTTTTTAGACATTGCATATACCGCACCAAAAACAATGACCGAAAAACAAAGATGCGTAATTAATCCTTCTGACCGCTCAATATCACCCATCAGCGCTTTGTACGTATCTGTTGCAAAAAGTGCTGATAGCGTTATTAAGCCGAGAAGACTAGCGTACACCTGAAAAAGTTTGTTTTTAATAATTTGCTTAATTGAGTTCAGCACAAACTCTTTCTCTGCCCCAAACAAATCAACGGTAATCAGTACAGCAACAAGAAAAGCAAAAAAACGTAGTGCAAATACTTTTGGTGATATATACGGAAAAAAAACACTCGTATCAAATAGCAATGGGACAAACGGTATAGCAATAATTATTTTAGCAATCCAATTTTTCATAATAGATATTGTACGTTAAAAAGATACAAAACAAAAACTTTTTTGTTTGACATAAAAACGTAAAATCATCAATTTTATACAACTCTACATTATCAATTTTCTACGCTATACTGTAGTCATATGAAAAATTGGCGCAAAATGATTCTTTTCCTTGGTGACACTATTATGCTCTGTGGAGCTGGATACTTAATGCTCATTATCCGTTTTGGTATCAACGAGGCCTCAACAATGGTCGCTCCTCACCTTGCCCCTTTTACTATCTGGGGCGGTCTTATTTTTGTGATTTTCTATATCTTCAATGTGTATGAAGCAACATCACTCAAACCAAATTTTATCAATCTTCGGCAATTTCTTTTGGCGCTTGGGACTAGCACCCTTGCTGGTATCACTTTGTTTTACTTTCTGTCATTTCAAATTGCACCGAAGACAAATCTTTTGATTACACAAGCACTGTTTGCCGGATTAGTCTTTTTATGGAGAACAGTCTTTTATTATATTTTTGCTAAAAATTTCAAAAACAATATTGCATTTATAGGAGAGACCCCTGAATCAAAAATACTGATTGAAAACATCAAACAGAATCCACATATTGGATATGCATATAAAGGTACGTTTACCGATTTTGGTGCACTACTACAATCACAAGAAAAAATCGAAACTATTGTTTATGTGCAAACAATTAACACAAATGATTTGATGCTCTTGTCTCAATCGCCGTACCAACACCTCGACATCAGAAAAGCATTTCAAATGATTTTGTCTCGACTGCCTGTTTCTTTGATTGATGACAGTCTTGCAATCAAAATATTAGAGCGCCGCGAAAACATTTTCGAAAAAAGTATTCGAAGAATAATTGATATTTCTTTTTCTTTCTTAGTGCTCTCGATCACGCTTCCTGTCACACTACCAATAACAGTGTTATTGCTAGCCGGAAGAAAAGGTCCTGTTTTCTATAAACAGATTCGCACAGGATACAGAGGTGTAACATTTTCAATTATCAAATTCCGCTCAATGAGCGCGGATGCAGAAAAAGATGGAGCTAAGTGGGCCGATCAAAACGACTCACGAGTCACCAAGCTTGGTGCATTTTTACGCAAAACACATATCGATGAGATTCCTCAAATGTGGAATATTCTTCGTGGCGATATTACACTCGTCGGACCAAGACCTGAACGACCAGAATTTATTTCTCTCCTTGAAAAAGAGATTCCCTACTATTTCTTGCGTCATACCATCAAACCAGGGTTTACTGGTTGGGCGCAAATCAAATTCCGTTACGCTCGTTCAATAATGGATTCTCGAGAAAAATTTGAATATGATTTGTTTTACATCAAAAATCACAATTTCTTTGTTGATCTTGGAATTATTGTAAAGACCATTCAAATTATCTTTACTCACTAATCACTCTTTCAAAAAAACTTTTCCATAATCTCTGAACACGAGAAATCTCGTGTGTTTCTCTTATTAGTTTTTTACCATTTTGACCTACATTTTCTGCTAAATCACTATTATTAAGTAGTGTTATTATTGTTGTCACCCAATCCCGTGTATCCTTTTCGTCAATTAAATATATATTTTCTTTATCCAAAAGACCGTTAATTCCTTGTGCACTCACTGGTGTTGTTATCACCGGGACACCTAAAGACATTATCTCAATAATCTTAGAAGGAACACCTGCCCCAAAACGAAGCGGTGCCACCATACAAACACACTCGCTCACAATTTTTTTTATATCCGGAACAAAACCCAAAAAATGAACACCGTCTAAATGGTGATATTTTTTACATTTATTCTCACCTTTTCCTATAATATAAAACTCTACGAGCGGATGATCTCTTTTTATATCTTTCCATATGTTTTCTAAGAAAAATTTTACTGCATCACTATTTGGTGCATACGAAAGATTGCCTAAGAAAAAAAATGCAGGTTTTTTAGGTACATTTTCAAATTCAGAAAATGCCACAGCATGAGGAATGCTAACAAAATCTATTTCTCCTTCTTCTTGAACACCGGAATCTCTAATCAAATATTTTTTATCAAAGACTGATACAACATTGAAATGATTGAATGACTTAAGCACAAAAGACTCATACTGCTTAATTCTTTTACCTTCGATAGAATAAAACATACTCATAGGAAATTTAGTAAACTTTTTTGCTTCACTATAATTCAGAGATATTGCATCATTAAAATCAAATATAATTTTTTCTTTTTCAGATACAGTATCTAGAAAGTATTCCGACATTCGTATTTCGTGAACATAATATGCATCATAATCATTTGCATGTTTCTTAATCCACTCATACGCGTCTGAAAAAAAATATCCGCATACTTGCATCGGTAATTTTGAAAAAAAGCCAAACAACATATTTTTTAAAAATCGTATTTTTGAATATTTGAACAAGTGCACTTTTCCAAAATTTTTCTCCAAATACTCAATGTGCTCTTTTTCTACTGGTTCAACTGACACAATAAAAAACTCTATGTCAAAATCATGATACAAACTTTCTACTATGTTATGTAATATTTTATATCTCGTACCGTCGATTGCAGGGTACGGAAAACGCCACAACGCGATTAAGATTTTATCTCTCTTCATATTATTTTTTGTACCAACTTATCCTTCTCTTTATCGCATAGCTATATCTAGCTAACAAAGATCGCAATGTGAATAAAAAAATGTTTTTTACCTTAAACTCTTTTTTGAAAATTTTTCTATTTTTAAAAAAACAGCGTATTGTATTTTTCCACACCTGAAATTCGTACACAATTCTTTTCTTACGAGACCCCCCTTTTATATTCACAGCAGTTCCTTTCAAGTGATAAGAAAGCGTATCTGGAATAATCCATAAATGAAAACCCTCATCGTGTACACGCAAAAAGAAATCGAGTTCTTCACGAAAGGCGTTACCTCCATATGCTGGGTCATACTGTACTTTTTCGAAAACGTTTCTCTTCATTAGAATATTTGAATGCAAAAAACAAACCTCCATCGGTCGCTCTATATATCTCTCAAAATATCCTTCAAAAGGAATACGGACAAATAATGGAGATTTGTCTAAATCTGCAATTCTTTTTGCCTCTTCTGCACTCTGTCCTGTGCGAAGATATATACGCCGTCCTGCAATCAAGTCTGCGTCAAATTCTTTCATTTTTTCGAGTAGTATCTTAAAATGATCTTTTGGTAAAAGAACATCATCTTCTCCCATAAAAATATACTCATTTTTCGCAAGTTCAATACCAACATTCCGAATATTTGGCAATGTTGTTTTTTTATCCATTCTCTTATAAATTATTTTGTCAGGATAAATTACTTCCATCTCTTTTACAAAAGACGGCACATCTTCTGCACTAAAATCATCGACAATAATAAATTTACCAAGATTTTCTTGGGTCATATAAGACTGGATGACACTTCGAAGTGAATCTATTCTATTGTATGTGGGCATTACAACATCAATCATGATATTTCCATAAATAATTTATTATATTCATTTTCACATTTTAAAATACTATGTGAGCTAAGTATATATTCTCTCATGTCCCTGGTCAAAGAATCTTTTTGAGTATTTGATAGGTGTAATAAGAAATTTATTTTTTTGATATATGTTTCAATATTTTGATCACATACGATACACTCTTCAAACAATTTTTTATTAACAAATTCATCAACCAATCCAACAGGACTAGCAACGAATGGTAACCCGACACTCATGGCATCGAGTAGTGCATATGAACAACCTTCATGAAGTGACGGCAACAGAAACAAATCTGATGCACTGTACAACAACACGAGCTGTTCCTGAGAGTAATGTTCCGCGATTATCAATATCGCATTTATTTCCTCCAATCTATTTTGAATAGCTTCGAGAATTTCTTGCCCTTTTGCATATTCAAATCTTCCAACAAATAATAATATATTTTTGTCCTGCGAAAGTTGTAATTTTTTACGAGCAATTACTTTATTTTCTTTTTTAAAAAAATCTGTGTCGACACCATTTAAAATAACTTTGACATTTTTAACACCATAATACATTTCAACACTTTCTTTTGTTTCTTCCGATACAGCGACACATTGCGTGGCACGTCTTCCTGCAAGTGATTCAAAATATCCCCAAATGTATCTTTTAATAAAGAATTTAACTATATTCTTATGTTTATCTATTCTTTCTGCGGCACGAGCAAATGTACCATGCTGCACATTTATTATTTTTCTATTTTTTATATTCCATCCAAGCATGCCGTTGGTAACACAGACATCAAACCCTTCTCTTTCTGCCATCTTACCAAGAAAATACCCGAGCACAGGTTGCCCCATTCCTATGTATTTTGATAGTCCCAATAAAAATACACGACTTCCGTAAATGTCTTCTTTGGACAAAATTGAGACCGTATGATTATCTTTTAATAACCCTTGTTTCAAATAAAAACTGAAGCGCTCAACCCCTCCGCTACTTGACTTAGTTGTAGATAAAATAACAATTTTCATATATCTATTTTTTAACAAGTGTTCCTGTAATTATTCGAATTGCATTTTTGAAATGAGCTGTTGCAATATCACCATATGGGTCTTTTTTAAATAAAGACAAAGGAAATGCAACGATTGATTTAATAAGTGAAATTATCACATAGAGAAATTTTATAAGAAAAACAGTCGTTTTTGAATAATACTTTTCAAAAAAATACAACGTACCTCCGTATGCAATCCGAAGTACTGAATCTCTATTGTTTACAATTGATTTACTTCCTTTATGAACTATTGAAACTTTTGGATATAAAACTATTTTATATCCAAGATCTTTTATTCTTTTTCCTAGATCTATCATGTCAGCATGAGAAAGAAAAAAGTGTAAATCTATTCCATTGATTTTTGTGTATAGCTCTCTTTTAATCAACATACACGCCCCACCAATCCACCCCACTTCGGAAATTTTTGAAGTAGAAAGATTTTGTTTTTTCCATTTTTTAATAAACGGAAACACTTCCATGTGTTTTGAATATAAAACCTTGCCAATAAATTCTTGTTTAGGGGTAAGGTCATATCCATAGGATTCTTGAATGTTTCCGTATTCATCTGTAATTCGCGGACCGATCATTCCAATTTCCGCATGACTTTCAGAGTAATGTATTAACTCCACTATTCCTGAAAGCGGTGCAATTGTGTCAGGATTCAAGAGTAAAAGGTATTTACCTGAGGCAATAGCTGCTCCTTGATTACAAGCCCTGGCGAAACCTGTATTTTCATTATTGAAAATCAAATTAATTCTTTTATCATTAGAATATTTTTGTTTCAGAAGTTCAATTGTTCCATCTTTTGAAACATTATCTATAACGATAAGCTCGATATCGTTATTGAAAGGATACAGCACTGCATCCAAACATTCACTTATTTCTCCAATAGAGTTGTATGTAATTACAATAATCGATACTAATTTTTGTTGTGTTTGTTGCATAATAAATTAAAAATATAATACACCTATCCCGTATCCTAACTGATCGGGGTCTTCAATAATTTCTTGGTGTTTAAAATTATCTTTTATTTCATTCCAAAATTTT
>CAYUGY010000021.1:0-1713 GCA_964444515.1 uncultured Candidatus Saccharibacteria bacterium
TGAAAATTCCACGGATCACGAATCAAATCAACTATTTTGACTGTTTGTTGGAGTTCTAAAAACACTTTGTCGTGAGAAGAAGAAACTTTTTTACTGGTATTGATTAGTACCATTTTTTCATCCTCTAAAACAAAGGCACCTTTTACATAGTAATCACTTACAGCGGCTGAGTGAATAATCACATCATATCCGCCGTGTTTGATTTCGCGTTCCATTACTTCATATAGTTCATCATATGTTTTGAATGATATAACTTTTTGAGGTTTGGATTTGTCGGCAGGTAGCATTTTTTCACTCGAAGTGATTAATGTTACATCACACTCTTTCAAAGATAGGTAACAAGCTATACTGTTTCCAGTGCGGCCCTTAAAAATGTTTGAAATACTTCTGACTTGGTCAATCGGCACTGCCGTTGATCCAGCTGTTACTAATACTTTCATTATTCTATTTATTTGGGTTTAGAAATTTTTGTGAATTTTCCCAGAGGATTTTTTCTCTCGATCCTTTGCTGAGTTTTAAGCTTGAAACTAATTCAAGTGAATCCTTGTAGGATTGTATGGGGAAGTCTGTGCCAAAAAGTACTCGTTCCACACCACCTTCCAATTTCAAGAATTTTTCAATCTCATTCTTGATGAAGATACGATATTTGGGTGAATCTTCGTCTGTTCCTGAAACAAATTGTCCAGAAATATCCGTATATAAATTCGGACACTCTGACATAGCTTGTCGCATGTCGTCGAAAAACGGATTACCTAAATGACAAGCAATAAAATTGACTTTCGGAAACAATTTGGCAACTGCACCGATTTGTTTCGGATGAGCCAAATCACCTTGTTGATCAATTGCACAATAAGTTTTACCACAACGAAATTCATTTAATGTTTCTCGTTCATTTTTAGGGCAACAATGATGTAATTCTCCCATATGACATGCCACAGGAAGTCCATGTTTTTCAGCAAGCTGGAATAAAGGAGTAAATTTGGGGTCAGACAATACAATATTCTGATATCCGGAATAAATCTTGATTCCAGAAAGTGCACCAGACTGTGCCAATCCTGTTAATTGACTTAGTCCTGTTCCAAAATCAGTCTCAAGATTCAAACTACCAAAGCATCCGAATAGCGGATCATTAACAACTCTCTCCAAAAGTATTTCATTGGTCAGGCCAGTGCTCTTTTTGAGCGGGAAGTACGTAGCAAGTAAATAGATTTTACTGATACCGTATTGTTTAGATAAAGAACGTAATGTATCTAAGCTTGCAGATTTGGTGTGAAGATCCCACAACACACTTTCGGAGGTGTGGGCATGTATATCTATGATTCTATTCATATATTATTTTATTAAAGTGTCCGAAAATACTGTACTATATTTTTTTTGAGTTGTCTAATCTGCGCTCATAGGTACTTTGCTGGTATACTTTGCATATGATTATTCTCGCTATTGATCCAGGGTTTGAACGATTAGGAATTGCGGTGATTGAAAAAACTGCCGGACAAAAAGAAACCCTCGTCTATTCTGAGTGTTTCAAAACATCGGCAAAAATTCCACATCATGAACGACTTGCATTAATTCAAACAAAATTTTTGGATATTATTCAAACTTATCAACCAGAATGTCTGGCAATAGAAACACTGCTTTTCTCAAGCAATACTTCAAGTGCGATGCCGGTAGCCGAAGTCCGCGGGGTACTACTTGCCAATGCTTCACTGCAAG
>CAYUGY010000021.1:1723-3603 GCA_964444515.1 uncultured Candidatus Saccharibacteria bacterium
CTGCAAGAATTGCGGATATACGAATACAACCCAAACACAATCAAGGTTGCGGTGACTGGGTATGGTAAGTCCGACAAAGGACAAGTTGCTCATATGGTGACCCGACTAATCGACACAAAAGATAAAAAAATGATCGATGATGAGCTTGATGCAATCGCTATCGGATTAACTTTTTTTGCTATTGAAAAGACAAACTAATCTATAGTCATCAAAACCCCTTGCGTGATTCTGTAGTTTTGGTATAAACGATAAATAATAACTTTAATAGATAATTTTTAAAGCATAATGACATACGATGATGATATAGATAATCTTTATTTTGGTGAGGACTTTGATACCGACGGATCAAGTAAAGGATTTAATGGTGAAGATGATAGTGATCCATATGTAAATCAATTTGGATTCAGTATCAAAGATGGTGATGATGATGCAGATGTTGAAACAGAAGCAACATTACCTATCGAAGATGACGAACCTCTTATCGACGAAGATCTTGCAGGTCTTGCAGGAGAAAAAGAAGAAGAGGAAGCAGAATAAAATAGCAGAATAAAATAAAAGTGCGACAACCCTTGGTTGTCGCACTTTTATTTTATAGATAATTTAATTTACATTAAATTGCGTACTTGTCTCACCTCTATTGTATACCGTATCAACTCCTACAACTCGCAATGTGTTTTCACTGCCAACAGAAGAAATTGCAGATGGAGTGAAGGTGTAACTTGTTCCGTTTGATGAACCAATCAAAATGTTGTTGATGTAGACATCTATTTTTTTCAACGGATAAACACCGACAGTGGAAACAGAAACAGTAACTGAATCACTTGCACCAACAGTTGTTCCATTTACCGGACTCACAATTGTTAGTTTTGGTTTTGTTGCTTCGGTGTGTACATCATCGTAATTTGTTGGTTTTGATCCGGCAGACACAACAGGGAAGCTATTTCTGTTTTTGCTCCACCAGTCTTGTACACTTGTTTCCCAGTGCGAGAACAATCCATCATTGCTTGGGTCAAAAGGTACTGGTCCTGTTGGGTCATTTCTGTTTACCCAATACAAGATGTCGTGCACATCGGTAATCACTCGCTCTTGTTTTGTTTCTTCTGGAGTGAGATCTGTTGCAAGTTTGCCAGATATTTTGTCGATATAGAAACTTTCTCCACCAAGCCATGCACCGTGAAGAACAGGTTTTTCAGGATATGGTATTTGTGCGGTTGGGAAGTTTTCAGGAGCTGTTTTTGAAAGTGCGTAGCGCATGAACTCATTCCATGTTGGTCCTGCCACCGCGGCACCACCTTTTTTCATTGGTTTGTTGTCGTTGTTTCCTGCCCATACACCGACAGTAATACTTGGTGTGTAACCAACCAACCACGCGTCTTTGTTGTTGTTGGTGGTACCTGTTTTTGCGGCAACCTGTCTACCTGCTATATAGAGTGCAGAATTTGCGCCGAATGTTGGGATACGCGCATCATTATCTGAAAGCACATTTGAAATCATTGCAGTAACATTTGCATCCATCACCGGTGTTTCTTCTGGTTGGAATGATTCCAATTCTTTTCCTTCTTTATCTTTGACCGAAAGAATTGGGGTAATTTTTTCTTTGACACCATTGTTTGCAAGTACACCATACGCACTAGTCATATCAAGGAGAGATACTTCACCACCTCCGAGCACCAAAGAAAGTCCGTATTGGTTTTTGTCTCCAGTGAGATTGACTCCAAGTGCACGTGCGGTGCGCATCGCTTCATCAACACCAACCAAATACAATGTTTTTACTGCAGGGACGTTACGTGACTCTTGAAGTGCATTTCTCATACTGATTGGGCCTCTGAATTTACCATCGAAGTTGTCAGGGTTATAACAGTCTGTTTTTGTGCTTCCTG
>CAYUGY010000021.1:3642-11312 GCA_964444515.1 uncultured Candidatus Saccharibacteria bacterium
CGAACATCAAACAGTGTTGTGTCAGGTGTATATCCTTTTGCAAAAGCGGCCGCATAGACAAATGGTTTGAATGATGAACCTGGTTGTCTGCGAGCTGTTGCGATGTTGAATGCTCCGTCGATTTGTTTGTCGAAATAATCTCGAGAACCAACCATCGAAATAATCTGTCCGTTTTTAGGATCAATTGCTACCAGTGCTTGGTTTGTTGCACCCCAATCTTTTTCTAGTTGTGGAGCAGTTTTCTTCACTACTTCTTCAGCTTTTTGTTGGAGGTCATAATCAAGTGTTGTTATGACGTTGAGCCCACCTGCTTCGAGCACTCCATCACCGTATTTTTCTTGTAGATAATTTTGGACATAAAAAACGAAGTGTGGGGCTTTGATTCCTGTTGATTCTTGTGGTTTGAAGGTGACGACTTCAGCTTTTGCTTTGTCGTATTCTTCTTTTGTAATTACGTTTGTTGCAAGCATTTTATCAAGCACTGCATTCTTACGACCCTCAAGAAGTGCACGATTTTTGCCATACGGAGAATAGAGTGTTGGGCCTTTTGGAATTGCAGCAAGATATGCAGATTCTGCGACTGTTACATCGGCAGGGTTTTTGCCGAAGAACATTCGAGATGCTTCTTTGATTCCGTAGACGGTTCCACCGTACGGAGATTCGTTCAAATACAAAGCCAATATTTGATCTTTGGTCATTGTTTTTTCTATTTTCAATGCCAGTACTACTTCTTTGATTTTTCGAGCAATACTTTTGTCTTGAGTGAGAAGCGTGTTCTTGACTACTTGTTGTGTGATGGTTGAACCACCTTGTTTTTTGGCGCCACCATGAAGTAGGTTCACTAGTACTGCACGAGCAATAGAAGTCAGGCGAACACCGTTGTGTGAATAGAATTGATCATCTTCAATGGCAACGGTCGCTTTTTTGATATTTTCTCCCATTTCAGAAAAAGGGATTTCGGTGCGCTTGGTGTTTTTGTGGAAATCATACAAGACGATTTCTCCGGTACGATCATAAATTTTCGTTGAGTTGATGACTTGTCGAGCGTCCACATTTGAGAAATCTGGAACACCAACAAATCCGACCCACGCAACGATTGCTCCAACAAAGAACAATGCGATACTCATACCAAGGAGTACAAAATTGCGAATAATATGCCACGTATTTTTGTTAAATTTGTTTTTTAATTGCATAGTTAAATAGTATCACGATAATCGCAAAAATATGATACAGTATGCCTATATGGTAGATACTGATATACAAAAAATTAACGCTCTTTTGGAACGAGGAACGGAAGATATTTTTATCAAAGAAAGTTTGGTTAAGCGATTGTCTTCAGGGAAGCAGTTGCGTATCAAGTTGGGGATTGATCCGACCAGTTCGTTTATTCACCTAGGAAGAGCGGTGACACTTCGCAAACTGAAAGCATTTCAAGATTTGGGACACCAAGTTGTTTTGATTATCGGAGACTTCACTGCAAAAATCGGTGACCCTTCAGACAAATTGGAAAAGCGTCCGATGTTGACCGAAGAAGCGATTCAAGAAAATCTCAAAAACTATTTGGATCAAATTGCGCTTATTTTGGATATGAGTAAGGTTGAGGTTCGCTACAACTCAGAATGGCTTGCAAGTATGAATGTATTGCAAATCGCACAACTCCTCGAATGTTTTACGGTGCAACAAATGAGTAAGCGCAGAAATTTCAAAGATCGTCTCGATGCAGGTTCTGACATTTTTATGGTTGAATTTATGTACCCAGCACTCCAAGGCTATGACAGTGTTGAGGTCCGTGCTGATGTTGAGCTTGGCGGTTTTGATCAATTGTTCAATTTGAAAGCTGGAAGAATTGTTCAAAAAAAATACGGACAAGAAGAGCAAGACGTCATGACGCTTTCAATGCTCGAAGGAACTGACGGACGAAAAATGTCTTCATCGTGGGGGAATATCATTGGTATTACTGATGCACCCGAAGATATGTACGGAAAAGTATTGAGTGTCAAAGATGAGCTATTGATGCAATATTTCACTCTTTGTACTGATTTGGAAATGAGTGAAATTGCTGAAATCAAAAAACAGCTAGACGCTGGTGAAAATCCAAAACATATCAAAATGAGACTGGCTCGAGAAATCGTCACTCTGTATCACAGTAAAGAAAAAGCACTTGAAGCTGAAGAAGCTTTTGAAAATACGTTCTCAAAAGGAGAAATTCCAGAATTGGTAGATATTGAAGTAACAGAAGGAACATTGCTTGTAGAAATTTGTTTACATCACGGACTCGTGAGCTCAAAAGGAGAATTCACTCGATTGGTTGAAAGTAAATCTATCGAACACATGGATAGTGAAAAGATTGTTGATGACAAAAACTCTATTGCACTGACCGGCACCTATCGAATAGGGAAGAAGCGGTTTATCAAAATAAAAGTAAGATAATAGTGACTAGTGACCGATGACCAATAAAAGAGCGAAGCCTACGGCTTCGCTCTTTTATTTTTGTACGAAAGATTGTTTAAAAAATATTTTGGATACTAGGCACCGAGGAAGAAAAATACGAAGGTGTACAATTTGTACAGTGAGTGTTTTTCTGACGAAGGTAACGACGTAGACGAGGTATTTTTTAAATAATCTAATCTTCATCGAAATCAACAACCGACACCGCCTCTTCATATGTCGTCACACCGTTCAAAATTTTGACTACCGCATCTTCTTTCATGTCGAGAATGTGTTGTTGTTCAGAAGCTTTTTTGATCTCACGTTCACTTGGGTTTTTGTTTACAATATCTTCGATTGACTGATCTGTTAGGATTGCTTCAAAGATTCCGATTCGTCCTTTGTATCCAGTACCACTACATTTTTCACAACCAACAGCTTGTTTAACTTTCATTGTCATGTCAGCTGATACTCCGTATGACACCATATCTTTTCCTTCGGTAATCGCCTGTGTGATGATCGCACTGAATATTTTTTTCTCATTCTCATTCGCATCACGATCAGTTGAACAATATTTACATACTTTTCGAATCAATCGTTGTGCCACTGAAATAGTCAGTGCAGAAGTGAGGATTTTTGGATTGATACCAAGGTCAATCAGGCGAGGGATGACACCGGCAGCGTTGTTGGTATGGAGTGTTGAGAACACCAAGTGACCAGTAAGTGCCGCATTGATTGCAATGGTTGCGGTGTCTTTGTCTCGGATTTCTCCCACCATGATCACATCTGGGTCTTGTCGAAGTGCTGCACGAAGTCCTTCAGGGAAACCATAGCCTTTGTCGGCTTCGGTTTGTGTCTGAGTGATACCCGCCAAGTGATATTCAATCGGGTCTTCGATCGTAAGAATTTTTAACTCAGGATCATAGATGCGACGAAGGAATGAATAGAGGGTGGTTGTTTTTCCAGATCCAGTTGGTCCGGTGATCAGCATCAATCCATTTGGTTTTTTGATTTCGTGATCCAAAATCTTGAAGAGTTTTGGTTCGATTCCCAGGTCTTCGAATTTTACTTTCGTTGCTTTTGGATTGAGGAGACGCATAACGATTCCTTCACCATAGGCTGATGGAATGATAGAGGTACGAATACCAATCTCATCACCGCTAATAAAAATACTAAAACGTCCATCTTGTGCTTGATCTGTTTGAGTGAGTTTCAATCCTGAAATCAATTTGATACGAGAATCAATCATGCGGAATTTTGCTTCATCAAAAAATGCTACATCTTGCAATACGCCGTCGAGACGGTAACGCAAACGAACACGCTCATGTTCTGGTTCAATGTGAATATCAGATGCGTCAATTGAAATTGCTCCTGCCAAAATGATTTCAAGCATGCGAGAAGTTTTCTTTTGAGACCCATCAGAAATAATTTGCTCGATAATTTTTCTGATATCGTCGATTGTTTTGATTTGAGTACCAAGTGCAAGCAGTGTGTCCCCTGTGATATCAATACCACCTTCTCGAGAAACAGTCGTGTTTGACAGCTCTCGATATCGTTCCCAGACTTTGGTAAGACTAGCGATTGATGCCATGTAGATGTGAGGAACATAGCCTTTTTTGATTAAGTTCGCGGTAAGTAATTCAACATCTGTGTGTGCGGGAGAATGTAGTGCGATGTGGAGATTGTTTCCAGCCAGTTTAAATGGAGCAACTTCCATGTCATGTGCGTCTTTTTCATCAAATGCTCGCAAGGCTTCGTTTTCAATAACGACACCAATAAGGTTAATGTATGGAATATTGTATTTTTGAGTAGCCAACATTTCCACCAAATCTTCTTCTTCTTGTTTTCGAAGTTCACCAACGCGTTTATTTTGTGATTTATCATCAAAAGAGATACTCATAATATATTTAGTGTAGCGTTTTTGTCCTTATATCACAAAGGGAAAACAGTCATATAGAGCTTGACAAATATATATCATTGTGATACAATCTACACAGAAATAAATAAATACACGTAAAGTGAAAAAACAGTACCTTACATTCAAAAAAGTCCTTTTAATGGTCATGATGGTTATCATGGTTGCAGCAAAAGGCAATGCAAAGAATCACGGTGATACAACTATTACCAGTTACGCAAAGAATCCGCACAATCATTCTATTGATGAGGTTGCTCGGGGGCTAGAAAATGGTAATTTGCCGTTAAATATGACTATCGATTATTTTGTTACGGTAAAAAAGAATTTACTGAACGAATATCGCATGGCCTATAACTGGCATGGTTCCAATGGACAACCTTACCCTGAAATTAATTTAGACGCGAAGACTCTTGCTGCTATCTACAGGGCATCAACAACTACACCTGCTTCTTGGTTTTCGGACAAGAATCCTACCTCTAATCAAACCGCTATTATTTCTTATTATTGGTATATTACCGACAATAACGGAAGAAAAAAGACAGGTAAAGACGATCAAGGTATTGGATTTTGGGTCCGTCCAACATGGGACGGAGAACAACTAGTTTATTTCAGTCCAAGTAAATTGGCTGGAATGAAAGGAACAAATTACCCAGACGTCTGCCTCGGTTCGCTGTATTGTTTGCAAGAGGTATATCTTCAGCAACAAAAACAGCAACAACGTATTGCTCAAAACAATCAACAGCAAGTTACTTATGTAAACAGGCCCAATATTTCGTCAGATATAATCGATATTGGTCCGTCGTTGACTTGGGTTGAAGCAGTACAAACTTCTCAGGGTGTTTGGAATGGTGGTGGTTATCTCGGTTATGGTTATCCAAATGTAATAAACCAAAACGGTGGTTTTAATTATGGAGGTGTTAATTATAACGGAATGAGTAGTGGTATGTATAGAGCTGCGGTATGGGGACGTGTTGCAGAGGTGGGATTGCAGGTTGTAGGGCAACTGATTTTAAACAAGCAATCATCTCAGATGTCAGGTGGAAATATTATTTATAATATAGTGAATAACTCCACCCCTGTTGCTGGTACTCCAAATGTAATTTGGCCACAATCAAACAACAACCCCCCAGTGATTACTGGTACTACTACACCAACGAACAACAATCAGGGTGGACAAGGTAATGGTGCTGTTACTACAGCAACAAACAACAATCAGGGTGGACAAGGAAACGGGGCTGTTACCAGCAACTTAGGAAATGTGATAAACACAACTATTGGTAATCTGGGTGGTCAAATAATGACCGGCGGATCAGGAAACAGCCTCCGTGTGTTTTAAGGTAATTCTTTGCAAAAAAATGAGCATCATTTCGGTGATGCTCTCTATTTTTAAGTATTTGTGAATAATAAAATCGCACGAATACTCAAAAATGGAGTAATCCAGTTTAATTAAAAAATCGTATGAAAAAAATACAAAACATATTCAAAATAATTTCGTATTCAGCGCTCGCATTATTTGCTAGTGCAACTTTTGTGTCTGCTCAAGTGCCGACAGTACAAGTGATGAATGCAACAAATAATTCAGGATGTAACTTTGCTCAATGTGGTTCACAATCAGTGACTGCAAACCCTGGCGATGTTATTTCTGTTCAAGTTTATTACAACAACACAACAGCAAGTGCACAAAATGTGACACTCAGTCTTTCTCCTCGCACACAAACAGGAACAACTTTTTCTTTCAGTGGGTCTGCGAGTAATGCTGGAAGCGGTACGTCGACTGTAAGTGTTACAGGTGGAACGTCTCAAACAATTACACTTATGAGTGGAACTGCTCGTTGGTACAAAGATATTCCGTTGAACGGACAAGTTGTTACTGGTGTTTCAGTAGATTCACTATTCTCAGGAGGTTTTTCTGTTGGGACACTTGCTCCAGCGCAAGGGCAATTTTCTCCAAACCAAGGTGTGCTCGTTGTTGATTTCCAGATTTCAAACAATCAAAACCAACCACAAACATACACATGTAACGATGGGATTGATAATGATGGTGATGGGCGTATCGACTATCCGAACGATAGTGGTTGTGTGAGTACAACTGATAACGATGAATACAACGCTCCAATAAATACTGTTATTTGGGGGTGTATGGATTACCGTGCAACAAACTATAATACAAACGCGACTCGTGATAACGGCAGTTGTGTATTCAACAATAACAACAATACAAATTATGTATGGGGATGTACAAATTCATCTGCATACAATTATGATTATCGTGCAAACCGTGATGATGGTTCTTGCCGATACAACAACAATAACTCCACAAACAACCAAGGTCCAACTGTTGCTACAACAATGGCCACAAACATTTCAACGAGTGCTGCCCGACTAAATGGTATTGCGTATGCAAACAACAACAATACAAATGTATGGTTCGAATGGGGTCAAACAACTTCATACGGAAATCGTACAAACACTGTTTCAATCGGAACAGCAAACGGACAAACAATGTCTGATTCGATTTATGGATTGCAAGCCGGTACTATTTATTACTACCGAGCAGTTGCTCAAAATAATTTCGGTACTGTGTACGGTGAACGTGTATGGTTTAAAACACTAGCTGATGGAAGTGTTGCTTCTACAAACACAAATACAACGACTACAAGAATTGTATATGTTCGTGATAGTGCGAATACTGTCAATTTGATTCCAGCACAAACAGTGCCATCATTGATCGCACTTCGTATTGAAAACAAATTTGATTCAGTATGTATCGGAGACAATCTTGAATACACGGTGACATATCAAAACGTTTCTGGAAAAACAATTTCAAATGTAGTGCTACAAGTAGTACTACCTGGCGGAGTTAGCTTTGTGAGATCATCAACTGGATCATTTGATAAAGATTCAAACACACTAACAATCCCACTTGGAACACTTACTCCAAACCAAACTGGGACTGCATACGTATCTGCTCACATTGATACCATTGCAAGTGATACTGATATCGTGGTTACAACTGCGCGTATGGTATACACTCATCCAACAAGTGGTGCACAAGAAGATGTGATTGCATATAACATCAATCACAAAGGTGCTTGTAGTTCACTCGGACTCGGCGCTGCGGCGTTGTTTGGAAATGGATTTTTCCCAACAACATTCTTCGGATGGTTGCTACTGATTCTTGTTATCTTGATTTTGGTTTTGATCGCTCGTAATCTCTACGATCGCAAAAGACTAACTAATACAAAAACAAGTACTAGTACAAACACAACTACTTTGTCACAATAATACGTGCACAAAAAAGACAAAAATCGACACTCAAATAGTGTCG
>CAYUGY010000022.1:0-10157 GCA_964444515.1 uncultured Candidatus Saccharibacteria bacterium
AAGCTATGGAGTCAAACTCCTAGATTCATTGATCACAAAACTGTATCCCAGATACCGAAATCTACTGAATGCTGACAATGGTAACACACAGTCAGCAGCATTCTTCAATCGTTTAAGAGATGATTTTCTTGCACATATTCGAATTTTTGCATTGTCACTAGATGATAGCTTATCGAATGTAGTAAAAGAATATCTCTCATTTACGATAATCGGAGTACTGGTTACTCCAACATGGACATACATATTTCACGCAGGTGACGGTACATTTATTGTTAATGGAAAGCTGACACAAATTGGCCCATTTAAAAATAACGAACCACCCTATCTAACACTTTCACTTACAGGTATAGAACATTTTTTCAAAGTTGAAAGCTTCAAAACTGACAATATGGATTCTTGTTTGATTACGACTGATGGATTTGATTATTTGATAGCTTCTATCGGAGAGAAAAACCCTCAAGGAAATTGGACCATAGGTCCTGTGACTGAATGGATAGAAGATGAAAGATTATGGAAACGTGAAGATGCAATTCGTGGACGACTGGCTCTCTACAACAAAGAACATACTCATCTCGAAGATGGTGTACCTTTTATCAAAAGAGGACATTTGAAAGATGATATCACTATCGTAGTTTTGAAAAGAAATACTAATCCTTCAATGTCATGAAAATTACAATTGGAACACAACAGTTTGAGACAAACCGTCTCCCTGTTATCGGCAGTGGTGGTGAAGCGGATATTCTTCGTTTAAACAACACTACTGTATTGAAACTATTCAAACCACCTACTCATAGTGATTACGTCGGGAATGCACACGCAATAAAAGCTGCGCAAGAGAGAATTCTTCTGCATCAGAAAAAACTAATTGCGTTTCCTAAGCAGCTTCCATTTGAAGTACTTGCTCCAAATGAATTGTCTTATGACATAAAAGGATTCATTCGTGGTTACACGATGCCGCTCGTTGCGAATGCTAAAACTATTTGGACTTATTCACAACCAGCAAGTTATCGTCGTGGTATTGATGAAAAAAATCTCATTGTTTTATTTAAAAAGATGTATGAGGTCATCAAACGATTACATGAAAAAGACATTATACTCGGAGATTTCAATGATTTGAATGTATTAGTACAAACATTATGGCAACCTACATTTATTGATGCAGATAGTTATCAGTTTGGAAAGTTTATTTCAAAAACATTCGATGAACGGTTTGTTGATCCTCTGTTGTGTATATTAGCAACACCGACAAGTCATCCCGCTCTTTGTCCTGACGGAAAAAGTCATATTGTGTTATCGAAACCACACACAAAAGAAAGTGATTGGTATGCTTTTGCAACCATGATATTTCAATCAATTACATGGACTCATCCGTACGGTGGTGTGTATCGTCCAAAAAGTGGAATAATTGTTCCACATAATGTCAGGCCGATACAAAAAATATCTGTTTTTCATAGCGATGTATTTTATCCTAAGAAAGCGCTGCCCTTATCTGTACTATCTGACGATGTTCTCGCATATTTTGATCAGATTTTTACAAACGGAAAACGTGGAATTTTAGATTTAAACATGCTAGATAATCTGCGATTTACTACGTGTGCTAATTGTGGAACCATTCATGCTAGAGCTACTTGTCCTGGATGTAAGATTTCTTCAAAACTACCAGTTACTTCAATCGTTAAGCAAAAAATGAATGCTACACGTGTATTTACTACAAAAGGAAATATTATCAATTTTCAAATGATTGATGGTCAGCCTGTGTATTTGATTCACGATAATAACGTGTACCGAAGCAATGACGGAACAATTATCTTGAACGAAACATATGATCCGTGGAAACGATTCTTTATTGGAAAAAGTTTCTATGCATATGTGTCTGGTTCTAAGCTTTCTATTGTTCGAAATGGTGTGCCGGTGACAACAAACTATGTCATTGACGAAGGAAATAGTCCAACAGTTGCAGTATCAAATAAAAAAATATTTTTTATTGCAAATGATGGACTCTATACTGAAACAAATATTTTGGGACAGTATAGTCAAAAGTTGATTGCTAATATTATCTCAGGTGATACTGCTATATGGGCAGGAGAACAATGGGTGTTTGGTAGATACAGAGCAGGTTCAATTGTTCGACACTTTTTTGTACCAACAAATGGTGGTGTAATCAATGATAACCTGATTCTTTCGTACAGTAATCACAAGGTGATTGATACGCAGGCGTATGTAACATCGACTACTGTTTTCTATTTTGCCCTTGTGCAAGATGGGGTACAGCGAAAAGTTTATGCCTACGCACTAAGTCCAGAAGGTAAAGTTATTGCCGAAAGCATTACAGATGCAGATGATGCGACTTGGTCAGGAAGTATAAGAGGTAAATATGCCAGTGGTAATTTGCTCTTTTCTCCAACAGACGAAGGTATTGTTCGTATCGGAATAGATGGAAACAATTTTTCCGCACCAACATTCTTCTTTGATACAAAAGAGATTGTAGGTGGTGAAGACATGCTTTATGCAGGTTCAGGAGGAATGTTTTTAATCAAACCAAAGGAGTTGTGGCACCTTAAGCTCACCTAAACATAATTCAACAACAATTCAAACAACAAATAAAATTAAATAGTTACCGTAATGAAAAATTCAAAAACAGTATTCTCTGGATATAATCCGGACAACGCAAAAAATTTCCTGTATACGCCAAATAGTGCGGATATACAGAAGGAAGCAATCATGCTTCGTCACACACAATCAATCAGGCCGTCGGTTGGTGACAAACATAAAATCGGGCTTCTGCTTATAGATGCTCAAAGAGATTTTTGTCATCCAGAAGGTAGTTTGTATGTGGCAGGTCGTTCAGGTGTAGGTGCAATCGAAGATTCAAAAAGAATTTCTGAATTCATCTATAATAACCTCGAACAAATTACGAATATTATTGCAACGTTGGATACACACTATCCTTGGCAGATTTTCTTCTCAAATTTTTGGGTAAAGAAAAATACCGGGGAAGCAATCAATCCGCATACGTTAATCGATGTAGAAGAAAAAAGTGGCAGAAATTATTTGGTCAACAAAGATTTGGGAGGTAATATACTTTGCGAAGTTGAGCCTCACCCAGCAGTTTCAGGTATATTGAATGTTCCTCCCTCATGGTTGATCAATCAATGTATCCATTATTGCAGCCAATTAGCCAATCCTGCACAAGGTCGTTCAAAGTACACATTGTACTTGTGGCCACTACATTGCTTAATGTCATCAGTCGGACATACACTTGTTGGTGTGATTCATGAAGCCATGCTATTTCATGCATTTATCCGTTCTTCACAATCACAATTTGAAATCAAGGGCGGACATCCGTTGACTGAAAATTATTCAATTGTGCAACCTGAAGTGTTAACCAGATTTGATGGCAAAATGCTTGCCGAACGTAATGTAAAATTTTTGAAGCATCTGCTTGAACATGACATTGTTGTTATTGGCGGACAAGCTTCAAGTCATTGCGTCGCTTCATCTATCGATGATATCTTGCTTGAAATTTTGGCAAATGATAAAACATTAGCTGAAAAAGTATATATCCTTCGTGATTGTACTTCAGCGGTAGTGGTGCCTGGTGCTGATTTTACCGATCAAGCAGAGGCTGCACTCGCTCGTTTCGAAGCTCATGGTATGCATATTGTAAACTCAACCGACCCGATCGGTTCATGGCCTGGTATTGCAGGCTCGCTATTTTCGTAAAACAAAATAAGGCGGGTCGGCTCTGTCGGCCCGCTTTATTTAATTTCTTTTGTAGATAAATTCAAAAAACAATTCAAAAATAAATAAATAAAGTTATGAGTACTTCAAAATCTGCGTTAAATAACGCAAATCTCGGCACAGCCGCCGATGATGCAATTAATAATATCCCAAATTTGGGAGAAGAATTGCAAAATGCAATGGGGATCCAAATTGATGATGTAGAAGCAAGTGAAGTCGTCCTTGTTGCTATGCTCATGGATGATTCAGGTTCAATTCGATTTGAGGGTAACTCTCAAATTGTCTGCGACGGACATAACCTTGTCATCGACGCAGTTACTGCGTCAAAACAAGGTAACGGTATTCTTGCAATGACAAAATACCTTAACGGAACATTGTTGTTTCCTTGGACTCCGATTGATCAAGTGGTCAAAATGGATTCAAATAACTTCAATGCAAACGGAGGAACACCTTTATATGATCAAACCGCAACTTTCTTGGCACTTGTTGCTGCAAAAGCTGAAGAGTTTGAACAAAATGCAGGTATACCTGTACGAAGTATTAGCTTGATAGTTACCGACGGTGCCGATATACACTCGCAGCACCAAAGTGCTAAGAGTGTGGCGTCTATCGTCAAAGGTATGCTCAAAAGTGAAAAACACATCATTGCTGGTCTAGGTATTAGTGATGGTCAAACGGACTTCAATTATGTTTTTCAGGAAATGGGGGTTCCAAAAGAATGGATTCTTACTCCTGCTAAAACTGATAAAGAAATTCGTGCCGCTTTTAATCTTTTTTCAAAGAGTGCTGTTCGACAAAGTCAAAATGGTGCAGGTTCTATGGGGGGATTTAGCAACTAAATTCTTCTGTAAGGTTCTTTTAAAAAACAAATATATTCTTTTGTTCTTTCCAAACGGCGATAAAATCGCCGTTTTCTTATGTTTTTATGAAAACACAGCACTTGACGAATCTTGTCAAATAAGGTATAAAAAAGAAGGAATGTAACTATAAATCAGAAAAACGATGAAAGAAGTAAAACTATTTGCGACATCAGAGAATCACTCACTGACCAATCGCGTCCTTACGATTTTAAGTAAAAAGGGAATGGAAGTTCATCAACTTCATGTCCCAACCTTCAAATCAGGTGAACAATGTCCAGAAGCAAAGACTTCTGTCGACGGTATCCACTGTGTGTTGTTTTGGGCACCTGTAGATACTCCGGACATAGAATGTATGCGACTTTTTTTAAGTCTCGATGCCCTTAAAAGAGCAGGAGCAGAAAAGATTACAATTTTTGTTCCTTATTATTTTTATGCTCGACAAGATCAGACAAATAATAAAAGACAGGCAGTAAGTGCGGCTTTTATTGCTGAAGTATGTAATATGTATGAAGCATCAGTTATAACTGTGCACATACACAATAAAGCAATTCAAGGATATTTCAAAAAACGTTTTCACAGTATTGGAACGAAGAAAATATTTTTGAAAGCTGCTGAAAAATATTTCAGTCATGTTTGGCCAGTGTATGATCGTGAAAAACTCACACTTGTGGCGGTTGATAATGGTGCCAGTAAAGAACTTCGTTCATTTGCAAAAGAAATGAATATTCCATTAATAGTGGGAGATAAGTACAGAGCAAATGCAAATGAAGTAGAGGAAATTATTTTCAGTGCACCTGTGTATCAGGACAGATTTTATTTAGGTATTGACGACCTTACTGATACAGGGGGGACACTTGCAAAAGCATCAGAAGCCCTTGTTGAGCTTGGTGCTGACGCTAATAAAATAGTTATGGCAGTGACCAGTCCAGTTTTCTCTGGAGATGCACATGTTGTGCTACAAAATGCTCCTTGTGCAAAATTTTTAACAACGGATACGTTGAACATTCCTGAAGGAAAAAAATTCGAAAAGCTCGAAATTGTTTCTATTAGTAAAATGATTTCAACCATCATTCTTAAATATCTCAACGGAGAATCTATTCGCGACGAAGATATGAAAGATGGTGTTGTTGAACTTGTTGAAGAAGAAGTGAAATAACTCAAAGCCCCAAAAGGGCTTTTTATTTTTTCAAAAATTGATATTTTTTGGTATACTACGCTCATATGAAAAGTAAACAATCTATTATTTTTATAATCGCAATTATTATTTGTATTGTGGTGGTTATATTGCTTCGAAAAGGTGTACCTGAAAAAGAAGTACTGCAACCAAAAGAAAACATAAGTACTGTCGCGACTTCAACAGAAACTATTACCAAACCAAAACCATTAATCAAAAAAACAACTATGGAACAAGCAGGAGGACTCAAAATTGAAACAACAAAAGAGGGAACAGGAACAATTACAGTAAAAAGTGGAGACACTATCAGTGTTCACTACACCGGAACACTTGTCGATGGACATAAATTTGATTCAAGTCGTGATCGTGGAACACCGTTTGAATTTACTATCGGACAAGGAATGGTAATCAAAGGATGGGATCAAGGATTGCTCGGTATGAAAGTCGGAGAGGCTCGCAAACTTACTATTCCAGCTGATATGGCCTATGGTGCAAATGGTATCGGAGGGGTTATTCCACCAAACGCAACACTACTGTTTGACGTTGAGCTTCTAAAAATAAATTAATATATATGCAAAAAATACTCGAATTAAAAGAAAAAATAAAAAATGCAGCATTGGTTGTATGGAACAACAAGCGGTACCGGTATGGAGTACTTGTTTTGATTGTGATTGCACTTGTTGTTATTTCTAAAACAAACAAAGACAGTGGTTTGATTACCGAAACAGTAACCGTCAAAGATTTGAATCAAACCGTGCTTGCAAGTGGGCAAGTGACATCAGTGACAGATTTGTCGCTCTCTTTTACAACAAGTGGAATGATCAAAAAGGTGAACGTTGCTGTTGGTGACAAAGTAAAACAAGGACAGATTCTTGCGACCCTTGAGCAAGGAGCTGAATACGCAGCGGTGTTGTCTGCTCGAGCAAAATACACAAAACTCCTTGAAGGTTCAACAAGTGAAGAAATCAATATCAAAAAAACAGCCCTAACAAATGCAAAAATTGATTTAGCAAATACGATTCGCCAACAAGGACTCTTGGTCAAAAATGCATATCAAAAATTGTTAAACACTGACATAACTCCAATCATTACAGCAGGTACTATTAGTGGAATAATTCCCGCTGTCTCAGGTACATACACTGGCGACCAAGAAGGTGCTTATAATATCTCAAGTAGTGCCGGTGGATATTTTCAGGTTAGTGGCATAGAGAATACAACAGGTGATATCAGTACAATCAATTTGATTCCTCTTGGTACAAAAGGATTGTTTATTAAATTCCCTGCAAACTATGGCACAAGTGGTAATGATCACTGGTCAATATATTTACCAAACAAGCAGTCAGCAAATTATATTACAAACTATAATGCGTACACTTCAGCACAAGAAACACAAAGTAGTGCTGTTGCGAGTGCGCAGGCGGTGGTTGATGCACGGCAGGCTGATTACAATTTAGAAATTGCTGGTGCTCGAAACACTGATCTATCTCTCGCTCAAGCCGACGTTTTGTCTGCTGAAGCAAATTTTGAAAAGACGATTATCCGTGCACCTGCTTCAGGGACAGTTACGGCTGTTCGTTTCAAAACAGGTGAACACGTACAAGCATTAGCTGAAGCTGTTGTTTTGCAAGATATCGATAATTTGTATGTCGAAGGTGATATCAATGAATCACGAGTATCGACACTGCAAATTGGTCAATCTGTGGCCATTACATTTGACGGACTTGGTCCAGAACAAAAGTTCACTGGTAGTGTGCTTTCTATTGATCCGGGTGCAACAGTGCAAGATGGTATCGCAAACTACAAAGTCAAAGTTGCTTTGAATGAAAAGAGTTCGTTGATTCGTCCAGGAATGAACGCAACATTTACTGTTACTGTTGCAAGTAAACAAGGAGTACTGGTGGTTCCAGAATCTGCAATAATCAAAAAAGATGCTGGTACTTTTGTCTCAATAGCAGAAGGTAAAAATGAACACAAAGAAGTTCCTGTCACTGTCGGAATGAAAGGGGATGGTAATTTGGTAGAAATTACTAGTGGATTACAAGCGGGTGATACTATTGTGATCAATAGTTCACTGATTAAATAATTTTGTGAATAAAGGCGATAAAATAGAAAAATCGTTATCTCAACACTTGCGTGTCGGTTGGTTTTTGGCCAAGCGTGATATTAAGCGTGCAAATATTTGGACGACAGCGTTGATTGTGCTCGTAATGACACTAACCTTTTTGAACTTAGTTGTTGTTTCAGGTATCCTTGTCGGACTCATTCAGGGTTCAGAAGACGCTCAAAAGAAATACTCAATCGGAGATATTGTGATCTCACCATTTCTCAACCGCTCATTCATTACCGAAACGCCAACGGTTGTTAATATCGTCAAAACAATTCCAGGGTATAAAAATCATACGGTTAGATATAGTGGCAGTGGCATGTTTGAGTCAGATTTTCGTTCAACAATCAAACCAGGAGAAAAAAGAAATGGTGCAGGAGGTTCATTTTTGGGAATTGATCCGATTCAAGAACAAAGTTTTTCTGGTGTTTCAAAATTTGTCGTACGTGGTTCATATCTCGATGCAACCGACCAAGATAGTGTATTGATTGGAAAAAATTTGCTATACGAATTTACTCCCATTGAAGCACCTGGTTTTCAAACACTGAAAAATGTTGAAATCGGATCTCGTATCAGAGTAACTGTCGGCGAAAACCAAAAAGAATATACCGTCAAAGGAATTCTCTCTTCGAAGGTTGATGATTTTGATACTTCAGTTGTTGCGCTCGATAGTGAGGTTCGTAAAATGATTGGACGAGATGATTTGAATGCAGGAAAAATTGCAATTCAGTTGCAATCAGGAAGTGATCTCGCTTTTGCAAAACAATTCTTGTTGGATAATGGTGTTGGGCAATATGCTCGTGTACAAACAGCCGAAGAAGCGTTTCCAAAATTCTTGAAAGATATCAAAGCTACATTTGGTATTTTGGGTAACGCGATTTCTGGTATTGGCCTCGTGGTGGCATCAATTACCATTTTCATTGTGATTTTCGTGAATGCTATCACTCGTCGTCGATACATCGGTATCTTGAAGGGGATAGGGATTCACCAACGAGCGATTTTGTTCTCATATATCTTGCAAGCATTTATCTACGCAATACTCGGGACACTTATCGGATTCTTGTTGGTTTTCGTTATTATCAAACCATACTTCACTGCAAGCCCGATTGATTTCCCGTTCTCTGATGGAATCTTGGTTGCAACAGTTGCAGGTACTGCTAAGCGTGCAGGGTTGTTGCTTGTCGCAACACTTTTTGCTGGATATATTCCAGCTCGAATGGTTATCAAGCAAAATACCCTAAGTGCGATATTGGGACGATAATTACAAATATCTCTATGGAAAATTTTAATTTTGAAGAATCTAATATAGAAAAAAAAGATCTATGGAAAAAAATAGAACAGCCAGAATTTGAAGGAAATAATTTCTATAGAGTAGTAACCCAAGCTGGGTATGATGATTTTGTTACCAATCAGATCATTAGAAGTTCTCCTACGGGAGCTGATTCTCATGTGGTTGAAGGTATAGATATAGGAGGTCGTCCAACAATTTTCCCTACTTTCTCAAAAGGATCACCAGATATGTCTTTCTTTAAAGAAGGAGAAGATAATTATATATTTGAAACAGATGTGCCAATGTATAAAAGAGGAGAAGATAATCCTGTCACCGGTAACCAGATCAAAGGAAGACATTGGGCATATCGATTGATAGATGAAAATGGTGACGCTGTATTAGAAATGAAACCAGAACAAATAAAAAATATTTACAAGGTTGATAAAGATAAAAATATCTATTTAAAAAATGATTAAAATAAATAACCTCACAAAAAAGTTTCAAAGTGGTGATCAAACAATCTATGCGGTGAATGATCTTTCTTTTGAAGTGCCAGAAGGACAGTTCCTCACTATTACTGGTAAGTCAGGTTCTGGTAAATCAACACTGTTGTATCAATTGGGATTGTTGGACAACCCAACATCAGGCAGTTTGTTTATCGATGGAGTAGATACTGCAACACTCGAAGAATCAGACCGAACAATGATTCGTCTCAATGATCTCGGATATATCTTTCAAGACTATGCAATTTTGCCATCACTGACAGCACTTGAAAATACGATGTTGCCATTGTTGATGCAAGGATTGTCACAACCTGATGCAGAGATTAAGGCTCGTCTTGCACTTGATCGCCTCGGATTGCTTGATCGTATGAACAATTTACCGAGTCAGCTTTCTGGAGGACAACAGCAACGTGTAGCAATTGCTCGAGCGATTGCACACAGCCCAAAGGTAATCTTTGCTGATGAGCCAACAGCCAACCTTGATTCAGAAACATCAGACTCAGTA
>CAYUGY010000023.1:0-9644 GCA_964444515.1 uncultured Candidatus Saccharibacteria bacterium
ACCTTCTGTGTATTGGTGCTTGTTGGTCGATTTTTAACGACTGCATATGCAGCAGCAGCAGCCACGAGTGTCTTACCGCTACCAACGTCTCCTTCAACGAGTCGGGCCATCGGATGTTCTTTTTCTAAGTCTTCGGCAATTGTTTTGATTGCATTGTTTTGTCCGTCGGTTAGCGGGAAGGGAAGTTTATCGGTGAATTCCTTGATAAGTGCTTTTGTATTTTCGATAGTGTAGGTTTTTTCTTGTGCAAAGCGAGCCTTGTCTTGTAGTCGGATGAGTTGGATCAAAAAGATTTCTTCAAAAGCAAAACGCTTCCGTGCCGCTTCGGCGTGTTCCTTTTTTTGTGGAGAGTGTATCCAGACCAGTGCTTTTTTGATGTCAGGTAATGAATACAATTTCAAAATATGCTCCGGAATATATTCTTCAATACTGTCCAAAATATTTTGATTGAATAATTTTTGGATTGTGTGATACATCCATTTTGATGTAATACCGCGTGTTTCTTGGTAGACAGGATATCCAAAAGAGGAGAGTTGTGTGTCGGTGTTTGCAAATAGTGAATCTGAAATATCAATTGGTAAAGTGTCCAACTTTTCTATTTCGGGATTTTGCATACTTTTGCCATATTGTTCATGAACAGTAATGATGCCAGAGATTTTGACAATGGTGTCGTCTTTGATCATTTTGGCGAGGTATGGTTGATGGAACCAAACAACTTTGATTGTTCCGCTAATATCTTCAAAAAGACCTTCCGCCATCGCAGTTTTGGTTTTGAAGGTCTTTTTGGTTTTGAGTCCGTGAATTTTCCCGAGCAAGGTAACACGTTCTCCATCTTCTGTTCCAGAGACGTATTTGATATCGGTAATATCAGTATACCGAGCAGGGAAGTGATACAGGAGATCTTCTACAGTGTGTAACTGAAGTCTTCCCAATGCCTTTTTTTGATCGTCGGTCAGTCGACTAATACTCGTAATCGGTGTGGCTAATTGCATATATATAGTATAACGTAAATTTGCTTATTTCTTAAAAAAGAGTAGAGTATATGACGGAAATATACAATACGCTGTACAAATGAAAACACTATGGTTTACCTTACTTCTATTAGCTTGTTCGGAAAAAGAAGAAATGTTGCCCGAATTTGATTTACCTGTAGCAACACCAAAAACAAATGAAATTTTGATCTGGGATATTGCTTCTCTTGAAACAACAAGAGAAGATCGAATCAGTTTTTTACTGAATCAAGATTCAGCTTTTCGTCACACTAGAGAAGGGTATTCGTATGACGGAAGGTTTCGAGTGCATGATAGCGGTTTTGCACTCACTGATACCGTTTGGTATCAGAACGGAGAAAAAGATTCTTTATTACAAAAAATGAGAAGACTTTCAGTTGATTTTCCCAATACTCGATTTTTTGTAATGTCATTTAGTCTTAAAGAAGATTCTTTGTCTTGGTACAAAGAACAAGGTTATTCTCTCTGGTTCAAACAGTTATAAATATAAAAGCCCCTAATAAGGGCTTTTAATTTTCTTCAATATTATTTCAATAGTTCTTGAATTTTTGTAACAAGCTCATCTAAGGTGAAGTTAGATTTAACCATGAATTCATTTGCTCCCAATTCTTTTGCTTTGTTCATATCTGCTTCTTCTGCCAAGTTTGAGAAAATAATTACCGGTGTTTCTTTTGTTTTTGCATTTTCACGAAGTTTTTTGAGTATACCGAAACCATCTGTTCCACCAGGAAGCACAAGGTCCAAAATGATAACATCAGGAACAATCTCTTCTAATGTTTTTTCCGCCTCAGCAATATTTCCTGCGGTGTGTACATCAAAACCACTCTTGGTTAGTTTTCCAGCAGCCAAGCCTTGTAAAAATGAATCATCTTCAACTATCAGTATTTTTTGTGCCATATGTTCTAGTGTAGTCTACTATTTGGTAGGTTGCAAGGGTAATCTTACAAAGAATGTTGTCCCAGTATTGCTCGACTCAAAACGAATTGTTCCACCATGATATTCCACGATATTTTTGGTTGTATAGAGTCCTAGTCCGCTACCAATAGAATCAACAACCTTTGCGTTGTCTGCCCGGAAGAACTTTTGGAAAATAGTTGCCTGTGCCTCGAGTGGAATTCCAATACCGGTATCTTTGACAGAAACCTCAATACCATTTTCTTGTTCATGAACAGAAATAAAAATTTTGTCATTTTCGTTGCTGTATTTGATTGCATTTTCGATTAAGTTTTGGAATACGACACGAATTTTTTCCTTGTCGGCAATGATGTGTTTAACAGGATTGTTTTTTAAGAAAATAATTTCAATATGTTTTTTGTATGTTTCTCCAGAGAAATCAAAAATAAGTTCATCGATTAACCCCATCAAATCAACTTCTTCATATGTGTATTTGAGCGCACTGTCTTCAGTGTGGTTGATAGTAAGCATTTCATTCACAAAAGCAATCATTCGTTCGTTGCTTGAAAATGCTTTTTTGATTAAATCATCTTGTTCAGGAGTAAGTGGTCCAAAATCTTTATCGATAAACATTTTGAGTATCCATTTGAGCGCTGAAAGAGAGGTGCGTAATTGGTGTGCTGAGATTGAAATCAGATCACTTTTTAATCCATTTAATTCGGTCAGTTTTTGTATTTCAGCTTTGAGTTGTTCTGTTTCGTTCATATGGTTAGATTATATAAAAAAAACCGCTCTATTGAAAGAGCGGTAAGCTTGCTACCAACAAGTTTTCTTTTCGGAGTTCTTCTGCTGGGGTAATTTCTTCCACAGAGAAGTTTTTTGTGAAGTAACCATGTGTTCCTTTCGGTATTATTGTTTTTTCTTCTAGAGCACTGTTTATTATTTTTATAATATCAAAATAATTTTTAGTAGAATTTCCTTTGAAAACAATTAAATACTCTTGTGATTTTGGTAAAAGAAATGATTCATTTTTCTTGGCAATAAGAAGAGGGATTTTTTTATTTTCAGCTAGGCGAAAGGCTCCTGTAGTTAGTTCGTAATCATCTGTTTCAAGAATAATTATATCCTTCGGTGTGTCAACGAATTCTTTTTTGTGAATTACAATAGGACCTTCGTCAGCTAAAGATGTCTTAAAAAGTTCTTGTTGTCCATGCGTTTCAATGTCTTTTTTTGTGCAATAGATAAAACTATTGTCTGAAAACAAGTCGGTGTCTGTAAAAATAAAAATATTCATTTGTAAAAAAAGAATTAACCATATTAAGAATACGTCAGAATACAGTCACTGGTCAATGTAGACAGATTTTTTATTTGATGCCCAAACGAGTCAAAAATTCTTCGAGTGTCTTGCCTGAGATTTCCTCATGTTCATTCGGTCGAATATTTCCAAGTTCGATATTTTCAATTCTAAATCGTTCGAGTTTTTGCACTTTGTATCCGAGTGATCCGCACATCTTTCGAATCTGACGATTTTTGCCTTCAGTGAGTACGATATCAAAGACGTTTTCTTCAACACGTCGAATCTTTGCTGGTTTTGTTTTTTCTTTTGGTGAAATACGAACACCTTCACGCATTTTTGCTAGGAATTGATGAGTGATTTTTTTGTCTACCATTACACGGTATTCTTTTTCGTGGATTTTGCTTGGGTTGAGTAGTTTGTCAGTAACTCGTCCATCATTTGTCATGATCAAAAGCCCAGAAGAATCTTTGTCGAGACGTCCGACAGGGAATACCTCTACATCAAAATCTGCGACATCTTTGACTGCTTTTTCGTGAGCAGACGCTCCGACGGTCACGACACTTGCTGGTTTGTTATATGCAAAATAACTAAAATCTTTTTTGTAAGAACCATCAATACTGATTGTGTCTGTTGGTCGAACTTTCATACCAAGTTGTGCAACTTTTCCGTTTACAAAAACCTTACCTTTTTCGATAAGTTCATCAGCGGTGTTTCTGGTTGCGATACCAAGTTCACTCATTCGTCGATTGATACGAACAGCAGTATTTGTGTTGAGTAAGATTTTTTTCATTGAGAGTAAAGAGAAATACATCGGGGTATTTCTACGATAACTAAACTATACAGTAATTTATGATATATGTAAAGTTTCTGTTTCAGTGACTTTAGAGCTTTTTAGTAGTGGAATAAATATAAAACTAAGTGCCAAAATACTACTCAAGATAAAAAAGAGGCTCACTAACGGAAGTTTGAAATACAGTAGTGCGGTAGCAAGTATTGGTCCAATAACATACGCAAAAGGAGACATGTCTCGATATAACGAAAGAATGTGTGTATCACTATCTGTTATTTGTCGGAAGAAATATGTATCATTACAAACTTCTATTGTTGCTGCTCCTACTCGAGTGAAAAATAGCACTATTACTAAAAATACTAAATTGCCTTGCTCAACAAAAGGAAGCGTTGCTGTTGCGCCGATTATCACCACAAAACCACCTGCGAGTATAAGGCGAAGCGATGCACCTTTGTCGATATATCTACCGATAGGGTATTGCACCAAGACAAACGCTGAGAGCATTATTGAAAAGATAATTCCAAGCTGTTCCCACGATATATGTAGTGTTTCCCGAAGATACAGCGGTGTGTAAATTACCATCCAAGAAAAGAAAAACTGTAGGAGAAAGCTTAGTACAACAATCGGCCACAAGGTACTTCTTTGGGAGACCGTACGAAGTGTTTCTGAAAGCGTCTTTCTTGTATAGTGTTTATCTTCATAGTTTTTTATCAAAAAGATACTTAGTAAAACCGCAAGGAATACAATACTCGATGCCCCAAGATATACGAGCGGTAGGCCTGCGCCAGCTAATCTACTTGAAAACAGTGGTGCAAACACCCATCCAATATTACTAATCATCAAATATAGTCCACGAATTTTTCCAACATCAACTGTTGTGCTCCAATGTTCAATAAAAACATCAAGAGAGAAGAACACCAGTGTATTGATGACAATATATGCAATAAGCGCAACAACACCAACTGCTTGAGAGGGGATTTTTGACAACGTTAATAGTAAAAGAACGGTCAGTGACAATAGTCCAAGGAATGTTTTTCTGTTTCCAAAAAGATTGAGTATTCGTGGAAAAAAAGACAAACAAACAAGGGTACACAAAGAAGCTACCGCATATAATATGCCGGTCAATTTTTCACCCACGAGTGATTGTGCAATACTTGAATTAACATATGCAGTTAGTGCACTGTGAAAACAAAAAAGAAAAGCAATGACATAGATACGTCGTAACATTACTTTATTATAACAAAGTAATGTTCGAATGACCTGTTTATCAAAAATAAAACACCCAACAATTGTTGGGTGTTTTATTTTTTAAACGGTAATGATAACCGGAATGACCAATGGTCGCTTTGCTGTTTTTTGGAACAAGAAACGAGAGAGTGTTTCGCCAACCATATTTTTGACATATTCAGTGTCATTGATATTTGGACGACTATTTTCCTCGATTGTTTTCTTGATGAGCATTCGGGCTTGTCGAAGTAGTTCTTGGTTTTCTTTCAAATAGACGAATCCACGAGAGATAACATCAGGAGATTTTTTCAACTTACCAGTCTTACTGTCGATTGTTCCAATAACAACAAACATTCCGTCTTGTGCGAGCATTTGACGATCACGAATGACCACGTCTTGCACATCTCCAACAGAGAATCCATCGATCATCATTGGATCAGAAGGAGCTTTTTCTTTGAGTACAACGATTTTGTTTCCGTTATCTTGAATTTCAATAATCATTCCGTTGTCAGGTACAACAACGTTTTCTTCTGGCATACCAAGTGATACAGCCAAATCTTTGTGTAGTTGCAATCTGAAATGGTTTCCGTGAATTGGAACAAAGAATTTTGGATGAATTTTGCGGTGCAACCATTTGATATCTTCTTGGTTTCCGTGACCAGTACCGTGAATATATTCTTCAGATGTTCGGTATGAAATAATCTTCACTCCTTGGCGGGCGATACCGTCTTTCAATTTTTCAACAGCACGTTCGTTTCCAGGAATGATAGATGCAGACAAGATAATAGTATCTCCTTTGCGAAGTTTGAATTTCTTGTGTGTTTTGTTTGCAGCACGGTTGAGCGCAGCAAATTCTTCACCTTGTGCACCAGTCATCAAAATAATAACGCGATCAGCAGGGTAGTTGTCGACTTCTTCAATACCAATCAAGGTGCCTTTTTTGTAAGCAAACAATCCAGCTTGTTCAACAACTTCCATGTTTGTTTTCATCGAACGTCCTTCGATTGCTACTTTTTTGTTCAGTGCTTCGGCAATTTGTACGATTTTTACCAAACGAGTAATATGTGACGCAAACGCTGCAATAATTGTTCGTCCAGTTGCGATCTTGATAAGTTTTTCCAAACCTTCATGCACCTTGATTTCAGGTAGGGCGAATCCTTCGTTTTCAATGTTTGTTGAGTCTGTCATCAAGAGCAAGTTGTTTGCTGTATCGAATTCTTTGTACTCTTTTTCTTCTGAATCAGTTGGAATACCATCCATGTGATCAAGTTTGTAGTCACCAGGTGTCACGATGTTTCCATATGGAGTTTCAATAATGATGCCCATTGAATCAGGAATGGTGTGAGTCACTCCGAAGAATCGCACGCGAATTTTCCCAACAGTGATTGTTTGATTTCCTTCAACAGGAATCATATTGAGTGGTGGTAGGTGAGGGAACTCAGCTTGTCGTTTTTTGATAAGCAACAATGAGAGGTTTCGAGAATATAGTGGCGGATTACCAATACGTGACATTACAATTGGAATACCTCCAATGTGATCCAAGTGACCGTGAGTCACAATCATTGCGCGGATTTTATCCTTGCGTTCCTCGAGGTATTTTGTATTTGCCACCATATAGTCGATACCTGGTGTTTCTTCGTTTGAGAATTGCATACCAGCGTCGATAACGATAATGTCATCAGCTGTTTCAATCAATGTAGTGTTTCGTCCGATTTCTTCTACTCCTCCAAGTGGAATAATACGAATATTTCCAGGTGCAACTGGTGGAATATTACCAGTCACTTTTTTGGTTGATACTTTTTCCATCGGTTCTGTTGGAGCCTTTGGTTTACGTCCACTGCCAAATTTTGAGTATTGAAAAGTTCCTGCACGTTTTGGTGTTCGTCCAGGTCGATCCTTAATGTTTGTTTGCCGATCAAAAGCTTTGTCTGAGTTTGATACAGGTCTTGTTTGTTCTATTTTGTGATACGGGCGTCGAGCTATATGTTGTTGCTGTCCACCGGTATTGTTTTGTTCTTGTTCATTCATAACTGAATATTTTTTAATAATTTATTTAACGAATAATTTCCATATAAAATCTTTCTCTTCATACCATTTATATATTGATGAAAAACGGTCTGATGCATTTCTGACAGAAGTAATGTTTTGTCCATATACGTTGTGTCGTGTTGCGTAGATTAAGTCAGGGCTATAGAGAAAGACTGCAGGTGAGTCATTGGCAATGAGTGTATTTACTTGCAAGTAAATGTCGTTACGTTTTGATTCATTTGTTTCTTTCTTTGCTTTTGCAAGTAGTGTATCAACTTGTGTGTTTGCATATGATGCAATGTTGAGTCCTGGATCATTCCGTTGAGATGATTCCCAAAAGGCTGATAGATCAGAAGGAGAGCTTACTACTTGTCCAAATAATAGCACTTCGAAGTCTCTAGGTCTAATCACTGAACTGGTAAGCGCACCATTTTCATAGACTCGAGTGTTTACTACCATACCAACAGCAGTCAATCGTTCCTTGATAAGTTCAGCAGTTTTGACGAGTTCAGGTGTGTCAGCAGTAGTAATAGTAAAACTAATTGTTGTTGTCGGGGTGTTTTGTACCACTGTTTTCTTTACGGTTTTTTTACCAACCTTTTGAGTAGTAGTAACTGATTTACTGCCACCTTTTGAAAATACTCCGTCATCACCTAGTTTCCATCCAGCGCCAATTAATATTGTACGAGCAGCAAGAATATTGTCATCAATACTATTTGTTTTCGATGAACCTTCAACTGCTGAACTTTCGATCAATGAAGCGGGAAGTGGTCCAGAAATTTGTGTACCATAGCCACCGAGTACGGTGTCGATAATTTCTTGTTTATCAAGTGCTACATCGATAGCTTTTGTTACTGCTTTGTTTGCAAAAACAGGTGCTTTGTTTGAATTGAAAAAGAGTCCGAACACACGAGGAAGTGGTGTAGAAACAACAGTATAATCATCTTTTAGTGACACAGCGTTTTCTGCTGAAATATTTGCTACTTGATCAACGGTGCCATTTTCAAGTGCACTAACAGCATCATCTTCATTGTCATAAAAATGAAGATCAATTGATTTAATAAAAGGTACACCCAAAGCAAATTTTTTGAATCGCTTTAGTGAAATATTGTTCACAATACCGTCTTTGCCAGTACTAACTGAAGAAATTTTGTATGGACCAGAACCAATTGCGTCGGTGTTTTTTGTTGAGAAAAATAATTGTTCAGTTGGAACAGTTGACCAAATGTGTTTTGGAATAATCCCAATTGTTGCATTGTCCAAGAAATCAGGAAAAGGACTCTTTAGTCTAAACAAAATAGTCTTTTCATCTTGTGCAACCACTGTAATACCTTCCCAGTTTGCACGTTTTGGACTTTTGACCAACGGGTCTTGTGCTTGATTGATAGTGAATACTACATCGTCAGCAGTCAATTTCTTTCCATCATGAAAAGTAAGATTGTCTTTCAGTATAAATGTATACGATAGTCCGTCTGGAGAAACAGTGTATTTTTCTGCCAAGTCTGGAATCAATACACCATCACTACCACGTCGCATTAGTCCTGAGAAAACCAATTCAGTCAGGTCGCGATCAGAGTCAGAGAGTGCAAGTACCGGGTTGATGAATCGTGGTCCACCAACAATTCCTTCAGACAAACTTCCGCCAGCTGCAGGTATTGCAATCATAAATTTTTCATTCAATCTGTTTAAGAGAGAAAGCGCAGAAAAGAGAATAACAATACAAAGTCCTGTGACGATAAGCCATTCTTTAATTGTAAGGAAATAAAAGACATTTTTTATTGAGCGAAAACTTACTTTACGCAAGTCACCCAAAAAAGATAATAGTTTTTTCATAATATAATTGTTGTGTTGAGATAGAGAAAAAAGCCCAAAGGACTTTTAGGGATTAGAACAAAACAGCGATGAATGCAGAAATAGCAAACAGTATTGCAACTACAATAGTTGTAACAAAGAGTACTTTTTCGAAACCACGGCGAGTCATGTGTACAGAACTACCTTCAGTTCCACCAAAAGAAGAGCCAACACTGGCGCTTTGATGTTGAAGCAAGATAGATATGATAAGTATAACTGAGAGGGCGATCTGAATAGATGGCAGTATTGAATGTATAATTCCCATAAGGGATATAGTAGCACAAACAGTGGTGTTCGGGCAAGTCTAAAACAAAAGATTAAAATAATATGTTTATTTTAATGGGAGAAAAAAGTAAAGAAACGGGGGTGGTGTGGTTGGGCTCGACAACACCCCAAAGGGAAAAATGTTGGTTTTAAGTATATTACATCCACAGAAAGTGCTTTACCAATTTCATCAATATTAGCAAGTAAAACATCTAAATTAAACCGAAATGCCAACTGGTCTGGCTGCTGCCAATAAAGGTTTTTTAATAAAAATTGGCGAGTG
>CAYUGY010000023.1:9654-9924 GCA_964444515.1 uncultured Candidatus Saccharibacteria bacterium
CCGCAAAAACACCCCCGTTTCTTTACTTTTTGTATTTAATCTGTCTTTTTAAAATACTCACGTTTTTGTGCTTGACATTGAAATCGACTTCGGCTACAATGACCCCACGCCTTACATAGAAGGCATTTAAATTTGAACCTTGAAAATTGAAAACGTCGGGGACTGGCCGTGAGTCGTCAGTCCCTCGAATTTGAGTGATAGGACTCCTAGACTACGCATCTAGGATACTATCGAAAAAGTATAAGAATTAAGTGAAAGAACGAATATATA
>CAYUGY010000024.1:0-9387 GCA_964444515.1 uncultured Candidatus Saccharibacteria bacterium
GTATGGATATCAAGAATTTAGAGCAAATGGTATCGTACTTTCAGTCACAGCGGGTGAAAAAATAAAAATTCGTGTGATATACTTTGTGTATATGAAAAAACATCTCCCATCTTTTATTGTTGTTATTATTGTTTGTTTGATTGTCATCATTGTTCCGTCAGTTATCAGATACAATCACAATCGATTGAATACATTGACGCAAGTTGATACTGATTTGCACGTCAAAATTCACGCGATTGATGAAATAGGAAAAGAATACAATGCTCATGCAGAGTATCCATTACTTGTTGATGATGAGAATTGGAATGCACAAATCAGTCAATTTATTACTACAACAATTGCTGATTTCAAAAAAGAAGTACATGACAACAACGAATCACGCAAAGCTACCGCTGGTCCAAATGAAAAAGTCACTCCGGTTATCGGAGACATGACAATTCGTTTCCAAATCGGGCAAATGAATATGACTGCAGTTAGTGTGGTGTTGTTCGTTGATTATTACGCAGGTGGAGCAAATGGCAATAGTACAATCAAAACATTCAACTATAGCCCACAAACAAAAACATTCCTTACACTCAGTGACATCAAAGGAAAACTCTCACTCGATGATATCGCCAACAATGTTCGTGAAGAATTGAAAAATCGATTTCCTGATGAAAATGTTGCGTCTATGATCGACGAAGGAACTGCTTCAAAAATGGCGAATTTTGAAAACCTTACCTTCGACGCAAACACGATGACATTCTATTTTGAAAAATACGCTGTGCTTCCAGGGGTATATGGAACTCAGACAGTATCTATTCCACGATTGTTGGTGCAAAATTAAAAATAAAAAACCGTAACGAAAGTTACGGTTTTTTGAATGATTAAGCTAACCATTCTTTTTTGTCTCTGTTGTACACAAAAATGTAAACATCTTCTTTTAAGCAAGACTCTCCAGGATTAAGGAAAATATCAGTGATATAATCATTTGTTATCCCTTTTTTAAATCTTTCTTGGACAAAAAATAACATTTTTTCTCCATTGATTTTCTCAGGCATTTCCGGATCGTCTTCGTAAAAAACTAAAAATTCACATTCGGCACGAAAGGCTTCTGCCAGGCGACTTATTTTAATAAATTGTGCCTCACGTAAACTTTCTAGTGTTTTTTGAGCTTTTCGTAGTTTTTCTACATAAGATTCTTTTTCTTCTGACAAAACAAGTGTTTCGTTTTCAATTTGGGTGTTTTGGGTACTCATTTAGACAAATAGCTTTTCCGTCTACTATTATCCTTTATTTTTTAATTTTAGTCAAAAAAAGCAGTATCATTTATGATACTGCTTCTATTTTTTAACTTCTCCACCAAAATCGGTGAATCACTCTTCTTGTTCTTTTTTCACGCTTTTCTTTTTCGTAAAGAATATGACGTTGAGGGGTTTTGTGTCTAGTGATTGCTACAATTTTCGTAACCAGTTCGCCTGTTGGTGTTTTTGGTTGAATTTTGTTGAAGTTTTCAGAAATGAATTCTTTTAGTTCGACCAAGGACATGGAAGGTGGGTTTTTCTTGTTGCCATCGAGATATACGATGTAGGTGCATCCGTACGCCTCAAGATCTTCGGCTGTTGGATCCTCAGCAAGACTTTTGGGTCTTAACTGTTCGTCAATTGAGAGACCTTCTTCTATGTCTGCTCCTACCGGTGTTTCGTCTTCATAATAATTATCTCTGAAAACTGCTGAATTTCTATGCATTTGTAAAAAATAATAAACCGACAATATTATTACCTATTTTATTATCTATGTCAAATTATATTGATTTGTGGTACACTGTAACAATTCTATGGCAAACAAAAAACAAGAAAACAAAGGATTGGATCAAATCATCGTTCGCGGTGCACGAACCCACAATCTGAAGAATATTGATGTCGAAATGCCACGCAATAAAATGGTGGTTATTACTGGTATGTCAGGATCTGGTAAGTCTTCACTTGCTTTTGATACGATTTTCGCTGAAGGACAACGTCGCTATGTTGAGTCTTTGTCTGCCTACGCGCGCCAATTCTTGAATCAAATGCCGAAACCTGATGTTGATGAAATCACTGGTCTTTCTCCTGCTATTTCTATCGACCAGAAATCTCGTTCAAACAATCCACGTTCAACAGTGGCAACGATTACTGAAATCTATGACTATCTTCGCGTGCTTTTTGCTCGTGTTGGTCATGCGCACTGTCCAGAATGTGGTACTGAAATCAAAAAACTTTCAAACGAAGAAATCGTTTCTTTTGTTATTGAAAAAATCAATGCGTATCTAAAAACTCCGGTATCAAAACGTGAAGTGATGGGTGTCGCATGGGACGAAACAGAAATCAAAATTTTGTCTCCGCTTGTTCGTGGGCGAAAAGGTGAATACTATCAAATGCTCTATGATTTGTTGAACAAAGGTTTTGCAACAATTCGTCTTGATGGTGTCTACAAAAATATTCGTGAAAAAGTTGAACTCAGTAAAAATAAAAAACACACCATCGATGTATTGGTAGATCAATTCGCCGTACATGAATTCAAAGACGACAAAGAAGCGAGTCGCACACGTCTTGCAGAAGCAGTTGAGCTCGCATTGGTAGAATCAAACGGTTTGGTCACCATTTCTTTTGGTGATGGCAAGGAAGAAGTCACTTTGTCTTCTAAATTCTGCTGTCCAGTTGATGGATTTTCATTCCCAGAAATTGAACCTCGACTCTTTTCTTTTAACTCACCATACGGTGCATGTCCGACTTGTAACGGTATCGGTAGTAAATATTTTGGTGGCGATGAACCGTGTGATGATTGTGGTGGTAAGCGTTTGAGAAAAGAAGCGCTTCATGTCTATCTTGCAAATACAAACAAGCTAACAACTGATAAAAAGAAAAAAGGAGAAAAAGAAAGTAATGGATTAAATATTGTAGATATTGCCAATCTTTCAATCGGTGAAGCGGTGGAATTTTTCAAAACCCTCAAACTGACTGCACAAGAAAAAGATATTTCTGTGCCAGTGGTCAAAGAAATCGAAGCTCGACTTGGATTTATGTTCAATGTCGGTCTTGAATACCTACAACTTTCTCGTAAAGCAAACACACTCTCTGGTGGTGAAGCTCAGCGTATTCGTCTTGCCTCACAGCTCGGCTCACGTCTCGTTGGTGCGTTGTATGTACTTGATGAACCAACTATCGGACTCCATCAACGCGACAATGATCGTTTGATTCAAACATTGCTCGACCTTCGTGATTTAGGAAATACCATCATCGTTGTTGAACATGATGAAGATACGATTTATGCGGCAGACTATATTGTCGACATCGGACCAAAAGCTGGTGTGCATGGCGGTAATGTCATCGTTCAAGGATACTTAGATGATCTGCTAACTGCCAAGAAAAATACCAGCGGTTCTCGTACACTCGCATATCTCCGTGAAGAAACAGTGATTCCAGTTCCAGAAAAACGTCGCGACAAAGAAATGGGTTCTATCAAAATTGCTGGTGGAAAGGTGTTTAATATTGAAAATATGAATGTCGAAATTCCACTTGGTAAAATGGTGTGTATTACTGGCGTATCAGGTTCTGGAAAATCTTCTTTTATGTACGAGATTCTTCACAAGAACTTACTTGCTCGACTTGAACGCAAATATCGTTCTGCAAAAACATTTAACTGTACCAATTTCTCTGGCAGTGAATATGTTTCTCGTGTGGTAATGATTGACCAAAGTCCAATCGGACGAACTCCGCGCTCAAACGTGGCGACTTACACGGGTGCATTCACTCATATTCGTGACTTATTTGCGACTTCTGAAGAAGCTCGACTTCGTGGTTGGAAATCTAATCGCTTCTCATTCAACGTCAAAGGTGGGCGTTGTGAAGCTTGTGAAGGAAATGGCGAGATTGCTGTTGAAATGCACTTCTTGCCGACGGTATATGTGACTTGTGATGTGTGTACAGGTAAACGTTTCGACAAAGAAACATTGTCTATCAAATATCGTGGTGCAAGCAAGAAAATCAAACCGAAAAATATTTATGATGTACTTGAAACAACTGTCGAAGAAGGACTAGAATTCTTTGCTGATATTCCGGCGATTACTGATCGCCTGCAAACACTTGCTGATGTTGGACTTGGTTATTTGAAGTTGGGACAAAGTGCGACAACGCTCTCTGGTGGTGAAGCACAACGTGTCAAAGTTTCAAGCGAACTCTATCGTCCACATGTAGAAAAAACTATTTACTTGCTCGATGAACCAACTGTTGGATTGCACTATGATGATGTGGCGAATTTGCTCGGCGTACTCAATCGTTTGATTGGAAAAGGGAACACGGTGGTATTGATTGAACACAATTTGGATATTATTAAATGTGCAGACTTCATTGTCGACATTGGACCAGAAGGTGGAACAGGAGGAGGAAACTTGGTTGCAAAAGGAACACCAGAAGAGGTTGCAAATGTTGCAAAGTCTTATACAGGACACTATTTGAAGAAAGTTTTGAAGAAGAAATAAGAAAAAGCAACTCAATGAGTTGCTTTTTGAATAGTTAAAATTATTGTACTTAAATTATAATTTCCAGTAACTTCTGCATTGCTTATATGATCTAAATCTTCAAGTTCTTTTTGCCAAAAATTAGCATCAAAAGATTTTTTATTACTCTTTTCTTTTTTGTGTGAAATCTGTAAACAGAATCTTCTGTATTGTTTTTTAGTAAGTACTTCAGCTATGCGAAGTTGTATAGATATAGATCGTGTAGACCCTATTTCATAAAAAGAGGTAATCTGATAGATTAATTCAAGTATTTTTTTCATTTTAATTTAGTTGAATCCGAAACGATAATACTATTGTGATAATAATTAGTCAAATAAAAAAGCGGAGAAAAATATTCTCCGCCCAATACCATGTACCTTTTTCAAGCTATTCTTTGATGTTTATCGAGTAGCCAAGCAAGGTCGCCAATTCTTTTGCTTTCTCATCCACAAAAAGAGCCACTTCTTGTTCTTCTGTTTTAGAAAAATATCCTTTAGAGCAGAGATTAATCATTTGATTTTCAGTATACTCAGTCACTTCTCTACAAACAGTAATAACCTTTCTAATATTAGATGAGTCGTACCGAGGGAATATCGTCATCGTGTATGATTCCGTCATACCTGCTGCAACTTTTTTTTCAACAGTCTTTTTGCTTGATGGATATTTTTCCATATAAGCTGTAAGAAGTTTTTGGATTTCAATCATTTGTTCCCGGGCATATGCTGCGTACATTAACTCTACTGGAACTTGAACAGAGTCAGTAACTGTCGGATACGGTGATTTAATTTTTGTGATACATTCACCGATTGGGATTTTTCTAATTTTTAAAAAATTAGATATTGTCAACACAACAACATCTTGGATTTCATCTACAAAAATTTTTCGTTGTTCTTTTTCTTGTAGATATATTTTTTGTACTTCATTCTCGAGATTTATATGATTTGAATCAGCCACTCTCATCCATTCTTCATAATACTTCGCTTCTTCAATAGAATCTTTTTGTTGTTTTGTAAGTTGATTGTTTTTGTGTTTTTGAGCAGACACAGATACTGCTATTGCTAAGAAGCAAAGTAAGATAAAATGTTTTTTCATCGTTGTAATATATTTATTTGTGAGAGTGTTCTTTGTTCCAAAAATATGCTACCATCTATATTATGAAAAGTCAACATTTATCAATCAAATCATTACCGAAAAAACCCGGTATTTACAAGTTCCTTTCAAAAAAAGGGGAGATTTTGTATATCGGAAAAGCGACCGATTTGTCTTCTCGTGTGCGAAGTTATTTCAGCAAGGATTTGATTGCAACTCGTGGACCAGCACTCTTGGATATGGTCACACTGGCTGATCATGTGGACCATATCCAAACTGATACTGTCATTGAAGCATTGCTTCTTGAAGCTGAGTTGATCAAAAAATATTTACCCAAATACAACACCAAAGAAAAAGATAACAAAAGTTTTTTGTGTGTTGTTATTACAGATGAACAACTTCCACAAGTGCTTCAAGTTCGTAAAAAAGACATAGATAGTGAGCGTGGTATTGCTACATTAAAAACTAAAAGATATAAAGTTTCTGATATATACGGACCCTTTGCCAGTGGTTCACAGCTCCGTGAAGCAATGAAAATCATTCGCCGAATCTTTCCATATATCGATACTTCTTCAATTAAGAAAGATAATTACGAATTTTACCGCCAACTTGGATTGACCCCAGATACAACTGATACCAAAGTCGCAGTTGCGTACAAAGAAATCATCAAAAACATCAAACTCTTTTTTGAGGGTAAAAAGAAAAAAATTATCACGAATCTCAAAAAAGAAATGCTTGGTTATGCCAAAGCAAAAGAATTTGAACAAGCACAAGAAATCAAGCGACGAATCTTTGCGCTCGAACATATCAATGACACAGCATTAATTAAAAACGACTTCCTAGAGCCTAGCGCCTATAGCCTAGAGCCTGGCTTCAGAATAGAAGCCTATGATGTGGCGCATACGAGTGGAAAAAATATGATTGGCGTCATGGTGGTGCTCGAAGATGGGCAAGTAAATAAAAATGAATACCGTCAATTCAACGTCAAGACGGTGAGTGGTGCAAATGATCCTGCTTCACTCGCGGAAATTATTACTCGTCGACTCGGTCATGCCCCTAAAGCTAACGCTCGGGCGAGTTGGGTGTTACCGCAATTGATTGTGGTTGATGGAAATGAAATTCAAAAAAAGACTGCCGAAAAAATAATCAAAACAAAAGGGTTCAATATTCCAGTAGTTGCAGTGGTCAAAGATGAGCATCATAAAGCCAAGGCTATACTAGGTGATGATTCTCTAATTCGCGCGAATAAGCGAATAATACTTTTGGCCAATTCCGAAGCTCATCGTTTTTCAATTGGTTTACATCGCAAAAAACGCAGTAAGGATTTTTTGAAATAAGTATTTCAGTATCTCAGAATATAGAGTATAGACGAACAGTGCGAAAAGCTTCGCTTTTCGCACTGTTTTTTTTGAGTTTTTCTATACTCTGAAATACCATCTACTGTTATACTTTACCTATATATGTCTAAACTACGTGTCGGAGTTATTCGTGGAGGAATAGGACGAGAATATGCAGATTCTATTGAAACAGGATCTCGTGTGTTGGGTGCGCTCTATGCATCAGGAAAATATACTCCGATTGATATTCTTGTTGATCGTGAAGGATTATGGCACGTTGCCGGTGTTCCTGTTGCACCTGCAAACCTTGGTTCGTATGTTGATGTTGTGTTCAATGCATTACATGGTCGCTATGGCGAAGACGGAAAACTTTCAAAATTCTTCGACGATCTCGGTATTCCACATACAGGCACCAGTGCATTATCTGGTGCAATGACACTGAACAAAGCTCATATGAAAGAACGTGCAAAACAACTAGGACTCAAAGTGCCTGCGCACATTGTACTGCCTGCGGTTGAAGCTCGTGACGAACACACACGAAGAGAAGCTGCTCATGTATACGCCAACATGGTGCACAGCAAACTCTCTCCTCCGTGGGTTATCAAGCCACTCTGGGGCACTGGATCACACGAGGTGCACTACGCAGAAACAATGCACCGACTTATTTCAGTGCTTGAAGACGCATTCTTATTGGGCGAAGATTTGCTTGCAGAAGAATATTTGTTTGGAAAAGAATTGTCTGTCGGAGTGCTTGAAGATTTTCGTAAGTCATCAACATATCTCACTTCTCCATATCACGTATTCAAAAATGACAAATTGTTTTATCGTCATGCAAAACGAGATGAATTATACCGATTGATTCCATACAGAGAAAAACGACAAGAGATTCATGAAGCAACAGAGAAACTCATTCAAGATATGAATATTCGTCATTATGCGACAGTCGAATTCATTGATACTAATAGAGGTTTGTATTTTATGGAAATCAATGATTTGCCATTGCTCGGAGAATCTCATGTCTTCCAAAAATCAATTGATCGTTTTGGAATCACGTTACCTGAAATAATTGAAGCAATGCTCGAAAAGTTTTCAGATAAATGGTAAAAAAATAACCTACAGTTTTTTGAAGCTATAGGTTATTTTTTTATTTGTTTTTATATGTTTGTAATATCTTGAAATGTTCCAGATACTGTTGAAGGACCTCCTTCTTGTGCGCGATGAATTTTACAAAAAGCTAAGATGGTGCGGACCATGCCATCGCTTCGTACAATTCTAAACTTGAAAGATAGCTCTGGTCGCTCAAAACGAATCGCATCGTCTATCTTTTGACGAACAATATCTATGTCTTCATGAAAAATAAGACTTTCAAATAACTCAATGCTCTGTTTATCTGTCTCTTGTAATCCTAAAATTTTTGAAGACTGTTCATCCCAAACAATAGTGTGCTTGGTAGGAATTTCTTTGAAATAGCCGATTCCTGCAACATCTTCAATTTCTTCCAAATGCTCACGTTCATTGAACAGTACCGTGTTTGCATCACTCAAATTCTCTACCGTTGCAACACTTTGACGCAGTAGCACGTATAAAATAATAAGAAAACTAAAGAGTAGTACAGCAACAAGCGTGAGACTGGTGCGAATAAAAATAATTTCATTTTGCCAATTTTCAGCACTAATATCCATACCGAGTATTGCAACTGTTTTGCCATTTTGTACGATTGAAGTTTCCGCACTATACCAAGTACCCCAGCGATCTTTTTGTGGTGGAGTAACTATTGTTCCACCTTTTTGATAATTCTCAATTTCAAATTGTTCTGTTTCGTTATAGATATCTCCTGGAGCAGAGTAATCTGGAGAATATTCATCCTCTGAATCAACAAGAAAAACGAGCTTGTTTTGTTGATTTACATTCATCAAATAGACAAAACGAGTATCGGTATTGAGGTCACGAATCTTCTGCAATGTTTGCTTAATTGTTTGGTAGGCAGGTTTAGTGACATCTGATGGTGTACCGGTTAGCTGAATCAGGTCTGATTGATTAATCGCCAAACTTGCTGTTTCGGCACGGTCACTAAAAATTTTAGTATTTGAAGTGTTGATTTTCTTGGTTACAAAACCGATACTTACAATGCTTGTAACAAGTAGTACTCCAATAATAATAAAAAGCACGATAAGGATTGATTTGTTGTGTTGTTTTGTCGAATGCTCTCCCATAAGTACTATTAAGTGTACAACTTGTAGAAAAATAGGGAAGTGCTTATCTCCACAGTTGCTTTTTAATTTGTTTTAGCTATAATGTGTTTTAGTTATTTAGATATATTTTTGGGCCCTTAGCTCATCTGGTAGAGCACATCATTTGCAATGATGGGGTGGCAGGTTCGAGTCCTGTACGGTCCACCCGATTGAATTTCCCCGCGAAAATGCGTCCGCGCTCCGCGCGGTAATGGGA
>CAYUGY010000025.1:0-8850 GCA_964444515.1 uncultured Candidatus Saccharibacteria bacterium
TCGCAACGCCCACTCCTTGTCTTCTTCAAAATCATTTAGTTCGCTTATGGTGCCCGAGGTGGGACTCGAACCCACACGGTGTTGCCACCTGGGGATTTTAAGTCCCCTATGTCTACCATTCCATCACTCGGGCAAATATTTTCTTCAGAAACCATCAAGATAGTTTCTTTTGAGACCTAGGGCAGAATCGAACTGCCGCATATTCCTTTTGCAGAGGAACGCCTTACCACTTGGCCACTAGGTCTTATATAATTTTCTTAACTATAAACTACCAGTGAAAAACTATCAACTAATTGTCTCGAAGTAGTTGATCAATTCGTTGGCGGTTTTTTTCACCTAGGTCTATTTTAACATCTAAATAGGGGATTGCGTTTGTCTTCACTTTGTTTTTGATGTATTCACGCATTTCTCCACGGTGACGCTTGAGGAAACCAAGTGCTGCTTCTTGTTTTGATTCAGGTAACGCAGTAAAAAGCACGGTTGCATTTTTGCCGTCTTCAGAAATCGCAATGTCGGTAATCGTAATCAAAGAGGTATTTCCAGCTTCTCTGATTGCGTATTCACTGACACAGTGTTTGATCAAGTCTTTTATTTTTTCTCCGCGGTTATTACTCATTGTTGTTTTTACTTTAGGTGATTAATTTCTATTTCGCTACCATGATAAATGCTTCAAGTACGTCTTGTGGGGCAATTTCAACTTTACTTTCAACCATTAATCCACATTCTTCATCAAGAATTGCTTCTTTTGTTTTGACTTTACTTTTTTGAACTTCAGTTATTTTACCTTGTCCAATTTCATTGTCTCGGCGAAGGACCCGGACAATACTACCAACCTCGATTTTTCCTAGAATAACTTTTCCTCCCAATACTTGTTTGTCTTTTGTTTGACTGAATGTGCGAAGCACTTTGAGTGCACCAAGTGCTTCAAGTGTCTGTACGCGTGGACGTTTGTTCTCAAGATTTTCTTCAAGAAATTCGGTGAGCTTGTAAATGATATTAAACAAATTGATATCAATATGTAATTGTTCACCAATTTCACGAGCGGTGTTATCTGCTTTGACACCGAAACCAACAATCACTGTGTTTTTGTCAGTACCAGCAATCTTCATGTCATTTTCACTGATATTCCCAACACCTTTCGAGATAACATTATAAGCAATAGTTTCTTGTGCCATTTTTTGTACTTCTTTGAGGATTGCTTCACAAGTACCAGTTACGTCAGTACGGATAATAAGCGGGATGTATGTCACACCTTCTTTCAATGTTTCTTTTGTTGGATTTGCTTGTTCCCAAAGTTTTGCAAATTCTTCCGCTTCTTTTTTGTTGGTAAACACGGTAAATGAACTACCGATTACTGGCACAGAACTCCATCCAGAAATACGAACAGGGGAACCACAAATAACGTGATCAACAGAACTTCCTCGTCCACTCTCGAGCATACGAGTTGGTGCAATAGCACTACCTGCTACGACAAATTGACCTTTTGCAATACAACCATCTTTGACGATCAATGTTGCTTGGGCACCAGTCTTTGGGTCCATATGAGATTCGATAACAATTCCTTCAGCGGGAGCAGTTTGATGTCCTTTGAATTCTTCCATTTCAGCCACAAGGGTGATTGTTTCAAGCAGGTCGGGGATACCAGTACCGTTTTTTGCAGAGATTGCTACGACAGGTGTTGTTCCTCCAAGCCCTTCTACGTACACTTGATGTTCCATCAAATCGTATTTTACTTTTTCGATATTCGCACCTTGTTTATCAATTTTGTTGATTGCAATAATAAATGGCACATTGTTTTTGCGGATTGTTTCGAGTGCTTCGATTGTTTGTGTTTTGATGCTGTCTTCTGCTGAAACAATCAAGATAGCAATGTCGGCTGCTTGTGCTCCACGATCACGCATTCCAGAGAATGCTGCGTGTCCTGGTGTATCAATAAAGGTAATGAGATGATGGTTGCCATCTGCATCTTTGTGATCAACTTCATATGCACTCAAATGTTGGGTGATACCACCGGCTTCGCCGTCTACCACATTTGATTTTCGAATAAAATCAAGAAGCGTTGATTTTCCATGATCAACGTGTCCCATTATTGCAACCACTGGAGGTCTTTTTGTTTTTTCTTCGTGCATATAATGATTTTTGTAAATAGTTTAGTAATTGTTATTTTTTAGAGAAGAGTACTCCTTTTTCTTCTTCAGTTAATTCGTACTCAGATTTCCATTCTTTGATTGGTTTTGCAAAGACACTCATTCGTTCTCTTGCGTAAAGTGAAGAAAGGACGACACCGTTGCCTTCTTCATCAACAAGTGCAACTGCAAAACTTTGTCCACCAGATGCATCACCCCAAGCGTTGAATCTGACTACTTCAGAACTCAGTACGCGTTTTTTGAGACGCTCATCAATCATTGTCGCGTATTGTTGCAATGAAGTGTGTTTTTCTGTCATGGTCTCGCCGTACTTGATGAGATGTTCGATAACGTCGTCGATTGACTCATGTTTTTCTGTTTTAAATACCTTTTTGATACGGCGTTCCAGTTTGATATTCCATACAAGCATACAAATGGCAAATATGCCGATAGCGATAAATCCGATGATTGTAGGAGATGGAAACATTTCACTATAATACCTCATTTTTAGCTTTTTTTCAAGGAGCACAAAAAACGAATGGTTGTGAATTTAAAACAAAGAAAATACTTTTTGGTGTATACTATGTATAATGAAATCTCGAATTTATCTTGATTACGCATCACTTGCTCCTGTTGATCGGGAAGTTAACAAACTCGTCTACTCTTTGAATAAAAAATACGTCGCAAATCCGAATGCATTACATACTGAAGGAGTAGCGGTGAGGGAAGTGTTGGAAATTGCTCGCAAAAAAATCGCGACATCATTTGGTGTGTTGTCGAAAGAAATTGTTTTTACCAGCGGAGGAACTGAAAGTGACAACCTTGCAATTACAGGGGTTGTTGACGCATATGTTGGTGTCGGTATTCCGCACGTGATTACGACAGTCATCGAACATCCAGCAGTACTTGAAACAATTAAGTATTTAGAAAAGAAGAAAAGAATTACCGCCACATACCTTCCGGTTGATACTGCAGGAATTATCAGTATTGATGATTTTAAAAAAGCACTGAAGAAAGAAACGATTCTTGTTTCAGTGATGTACGTCAATAATGAAATCGGAACCATTTTGCCGATTGAAGAAGTTGCAAAAACAATTCGTCATTTCAAAAAACACAATGGACGTGATTCGCACAAAGCTGGTGTGTATCCATTGCTTCATACAGATGCCGCACAAGCGATCGGTCTGATGGATATGCATATTCCGAAACTCGGTGTCGACTTGCTATCGTTCAACGGAACAAAAATTTATGGCCCAACTGGTACTGGTTGTTTGTTTGTGAAAAACGGCACACCGATTGAGTCATTGTTCAAAGGAGGAGATCAAGAGCATGGTTTGCGTGCAGGAACAGAAAACGTTGCGTTATACATTGGACTTGCTCAAGCTGTACTCATTAGTGAAGAGATGAAGCACAAAGAAAAAAAACGACTCATTGAACTAAAAGAATATTTTGTTACCCATATCAAAAAAGCATTGCCATATATTTCATTCAACGGAAGTTTGATTACCGCATCACCGCACATCGTAAATATTTCTGTGCCGTTACTCGACAGTGAAATCGCTATTTTATATTTGAATGCCAAAGGATTTGCTGTTTCTGCCAAAAGTGCTTGTAAGGCAAAAGATGAAAATCCGTCACATGTATTAGTGGCAATCGGTAATACAGCGAGTGAAGGAGGAATTCGTGTTTCGTTTGGACGAGAAACCAAAAAAAGAGACATCGATGTATTTATCAAAGCACTGGCTCAGGTTGTTGACAAATTCGCTAAAATTCATTAAAAATATCCATGTATGATGCCATCCTTTAATCAATTCACCACCAAAGCAAAAGAAGCTATCAAGAAAGCTCACGAGCTAGCTATTGAGCGTGGGCAAAACCATGTCAGTAGTTTGTATTTGTTGACCGCTATTTTGTTTCAAGAAGAAAGTTTGCCAGTGGCAATTCTCGAAACAATGAATGTCGACACGCTACTACTTTCTGACTCTGTTATTGAAGAGCTAGATGAACCAGAAATCAAAAGTACGGTCTCTCCGTCATATCAAATGTATTTGACGCCTGATATGGCGCAAGTAATCGAGGTTTCTCCAAAGATGGCACAATCGACCGAAGATGAATTTGTTGGTGCAGAACACCTCTTTTTGGCAATGCTAGAGGTTGATGGTCCATCAAAAAATTTGCTTGAGAAATTCAAAATTGATGTAGAACTATTTCGTAAAATGATTGCCGAAAGTCGTAACGATGCGAACTTTGAAGCAAGTGGTCCAAAGAAACGACTGATCACCAAATACACTCGTAATCTCACAGAGCTTGCTAAGAATGACAAACTTGATCCAGTTATTGGACGTGATACAGAAATCGCACGGATTATGCAGATTCTTTCTCGTCGCACCAAAAACAATCCGATATTGATCGGTGAACCAGGAACAGGGAAGACTGCAGTCGCTGAAGGATTGGCGATTCGTATTGCTCGTGGTGATGTACCTGAATCACTCAAAAACAAAGAAGTTATCTCTCTCGATATCGGACTTCTTATTGCTGGTACAAAATATCGTGGAGAATTTGAAGAACGTTTGAAAGGAATCATCAAAGAAATCGAAAAAGCTGATGGACGAATGATTTTGTTTATTGATGAAATTCACACTATCGTCGGTGCAGGTTCTTCTGAAGGATCACTTGATGCTTCAAATATGTTGAAACCAGCTCTTGCTCGTGGGGAATTGCGTGCTATCGGCGCAACAACAATCAAAGAATATCAAAAACATATTGAAAAAGATCCAGCACTCGCTCGGCGATTTCAACCAGTCTATGTCGAAGAACCAAGCACTGAAGATGCGGTTGCTATTTTGCGCGGACTCAAAGAAAAATATGAATTGTTCCATGGTGTGCGTATTACTGATGATGCGATTATTTCTGCTGTCGAACTTTCGACTCGTTACATTACCAATCGTAATCTGCCAGACAAAGCCATCGACTTGATTGATGAAGCAAGTTCATCACTCCGTATGGCCCTTGAAAATAAGCCGGTGCAACTTGAAGAAGCGCATCGCAAAATAATGCGTCTTGAAATTGAAAAAGAAGCGTTGTCGAAAGATCAAGAAAATGAAATGTCTTCAACGAAAGAATTCAAAGAAATAAAATCACGTATCAAAGAAATCGATCGTGAAATTGCTAATGCAAAAGAAAAGACCAAAGAACTCGAACTGAAATGGCAAAATGAAAAAAGTGTTTTGGTGGATATTCGTGCACTCAAAAAAGAATTGGAAGTACTTCGGCTCGAAGCTGAAAATGCTGAAATGAAAGCCGATCTTGCACTCGCTGCTGAGATTCGTTATGGCAAAATTCCAACCGCCGAAAAATCACTGCATGAAAAAATGGAACGATTGAAGAAATTGCAAAAATCTCGCCGAATCTTGCGTGAAGAAATTACCGCCGAAGATATTGCTGATGTGGTGGCACGATGGACAGGAATTCCAGTAACTCGAATGATTGAAGAAGAACGAATCAAATTGGCTCGCATGGAAGCAGAACTCAAAGCTCGTGTCCAAGGACAAGATGAAGCAATCGAAAAAGTCGCTCAAGTGATTCGTCGTTCTCGTGCAGGTATTGCTGATCCAAATCGTCCAATCGGTTCATTTATCTTCCTGGGTCCAACCGGTGTTGGTAAAACTGAACTGACCAAAGCCCTTGCATCATTTATGTTCAATGACGAAAAAGCATTGATTCGTGTGGATATGAGTGAATACATGGAACGTCACAGTGCATCGAAATTGATCGGCTCACCACCTGGCTATGTTGGTCATGATGAAGCCGGGCAATTAACCGAAGCTATTCGTCATCGTCCATATTCCGTGGTACTTTTTGATGAAGTTGAAAAAGCGCACCCTGAAGTATTCAATACCTTGCTCCAAGTGCTCGATGAAGGCCGGTTAACTGATTCAAAAGGACGTGTCGTTAACTTCAAAAATGCCGTTATTATTTTGACTTCAAACATTGGTTCACAGTTTATCCAAAAGATGGAAGGTCTTGGTTTCGGTACAACAAGTGAAAAGAAAGAATATGAACAAACCAAAGACAAAGTACTCGACGCATTGAAAGATCATTTCCGTCCGGAATTCTTGAACCGTCTTGATGAAATTGTCGTCTTCGATATCTTGTCGAAAGATGCAATCAAAGAGATTGTGAAATTACGAATTGGTGAAGTGGCGAAGCGATTGAAAGACAAAGGAATCGAATTACTCGTCGCTGATGATGCCTATGAATTACTTGCAAAAGATGGCTACGATCCGCACTACGGAGCACGTCCATTGAACAGATTGATTCAAACCAAGATTTTGAACCCAGTCGCAACACACATCATCGCTGATGGGGTAACTGCAGGGGAGGAAGTCAAAGTGTCGGTCAAGAACAATGAACTCTTTGTTGAAACCAAGAAAGGTAAAAAGAAAAGTCCGGTGAAAGTGAACAAGAAAACGAAAGCATAAAAAAAGTCCGCCATGGAAATGGCGGACTTTTGAATCCCATAAAGGGACTACAAGTAAACAAAAATATAACTTTTAAAGCTATGAGTTTCTTGACTGTAGCCAAGTCCCAGCAGTGCATTGAGTTGTTTTGAACGGAATGTTTTGAACGCACCCCATTCTCCGCGTAATAACTTTGTATGTTTGAAATCGTAACCGATATCAGAATACAAAGAAATTTTGAGGCGGGGAACGGTGATGATATTTAACATACCTGCAACTTGCGTACTGCTTACAAAAGCTGTTGTCGAGACATTTTTTAAATTTACATTAGATGCAAATCCAAATGTTTTCGATAGCGGCATGCAGTATCCAGCAAGCTGAATTTTGGAAATTTTTAGGCCTCCTTCAAGTGAATAAGTAGAGTCTCTTTTGAAAACTCCACCAACCGCATAGCCTTTTTTGAAGGCCACAGAAATTTTCCCACCCAAAGCAGATCCTAAAATCTGTTGTCTGGTCCAAGCTTCGAATTGTCCGGCACCTGTTGTGGGTATCGGACGCAACTCGGTCATAGGTGTGGCAACTTTTCCAAGTGTCAGTTTTACCTTCTTGTGTATGAAATTGGTTCCGAATAAACCAAACGGAGAAAATTTTCCAGCCTGATCTAGTTCACCCGCACCAAGGGCATAAATAGAAAACCAATCCGTTGGTTTCCAAGATATAGTACCTCCAGTACGAAATATACAAAAATTTGTAACACCTCCGTCTTTCGCTAATACTTTTGAACCACCCAAGGTTCCGACATATCCATTGATCTCTGCATTATTAGCAGAATCTTTTAGGATGATTTGACTGTATGCATTTGTTGCACACATTATGATTGTTATAATTATTATTTTTTTCATTATTTGTTTTTTTAAATGTTATTACTGTTTTAAACTTTTTGTAGTGTAAACAGGTAACATTTAGGTACTCCTTTTGGTTTCTTTAGAAAACCTTTGAGTATCTTAAAAACATTTTTGAAAAATACAATCTTTTTTTCAACAAGTATTCGTATGATAGTGAAATCTTTTGGAAGACATATATCGATACTGTACGTACTTATCTTTTCTTTTCCAACATCATTGTCAAAACAAATCTTTGTAGACATTGTCGTCTTCGATGAATGTTGCTGAGTCGATTTTGCTATTGCTGTGTGCGAATACAAAATCAAAATCGGCAATATACACAAAGCTGTAAGAACTGAACGTTTTCGAACTAAACCTTTCTCATCTAATTTTTTGCGAAATTCTCGCAAGTTCATTTTCCTCCCAAGTTTCAATAATTGTTTTTCTTCGTTTGATAGAAGTGAAAACATATCTTTTCTTCTTGCAAGTACTTCGGCCTTGCGTAGTGTTTCTTTACCACGGTTTCTTATATCGCGAATCAAGATGATCGGCCATACAAGTAAGGCGTAGATGAATGAAAGTAGTGAAAAACTATTTTCAGGTTGTTTCAATTGCTCGTATCTGTCGTAGACATTTTCACAATCTTTTTTGAATCGTTTAATCCAAATTAAGAAAAGAAAAAATGCGACAAGCATACCTTTGAAATAGCTAGAGACTAGCCAGTTCCAGATGTTTGACCAAAAGAATTTGTCTGTTTCTTTTTGACTTGCGAGTAATCGTTTTTCTTGATTTGCAAACCAAAAACTTCTAGCTTCATCAATATTCATCGAACTGAATACTTTGCCACTTTTTTGAATAGATTTGAAATCCAAATTTCTCCAGTTTTCATCGCGAAGATTAGTCAGTTCTGACATTACACCCAGTCCACCCGCAAAACGCAAAAGTATTCCACGTCCGGCATATGTACTGTTCAAAGAGTCAAAATAGATGATTTCAAACATTTTGAATTGTTTGAGATCATGAAAATAAAGATAAGGCTCATATATTTTACCTTGTGCAATAATTTCTTTTCTATTTTTTATAATGCTATCAGAATATCTGATAACATTAACAGGGTTTATTTCGAGTGTCTGATAATCAGCATTGTCGAAATCAAAATCATTTCTTTTGTCTCCTGTAGAGAAAGACAAGTTAAAAATTCCTAAGCTCCAAATGAAAGCTACAGGAATTGCGAGGTACCGGAGTACCCAAATTACTGTATTTTTCATTTTTTATATTTTTTGTTAATTTGTGAATGAGCTTAGCTTTTAGTATTTTATCATATAATTAGTATTTGTCAAATAAGAAAATCCAAGCAATAAGCTTGGATTTTCTTTATGT
>CAYUGY010000026.1:0-8576 GCA_964444515.1 uncultured Candidatus Saccharibacteria bacterium
CTAAATCAGGATTGTTTTGGAAAAAAGTTCGGATTTTGTTCAGGAGACACAGCAAAAGAAAAAATACCCAATTTGGGTATTTTTTCTTTTGCTGGGGAACTTCCACGGTTTCTAGTGATTATGTAATGAGTTTAATTAAGTATGCTAAAATAGATCAAACATGGAAGCATTCTCAATCTCAATCACACAATTTTTGCTGACGGTACCGGTGTCGGTGCAATTTTTTATGCTTTCTCTTTTTTCTTTTACCGAAGGGTTGCCTGTCATCGGCACTGTCTTGCCGGGTGGAACCATTGCGATATTTGCGGGAACATTGGTGCAAGAAGGATTGCTTTCTCCTGTTACTACGAGTTTGGTGATTGCTCTCAGTAGCTTTTTTGGTGAAATGACCGGTTTTCTTATTAGTAAAAAGTTCAGACATTTGCGTTGGATACGTGCAATTGTTGAAAATGAAAAGCACCAAAGAAAATGGGATTTGTTTGACCGACACCTTGCCATCGTTACCATTTTTGGAAAACTGATTCCTGTCGTTCGTTCCGCTCCTTCTATCTTGGCGGCTGTTCGTGGAATCAAAACACGTAAATATATTTTATATAGTTTTATCGGTTCTGTGTTGTGGGCTGTCGTAGGTGTCTATGCAGGAAAACTCTTGGATGATTTTTTTGGTAAAAAAGCAGTCTTTTTAATATTTGCTATTTTCGTCACTTCGATACTGTTTGTTGTTGTGCGTATGGTTATCAAAAATCTATACAAAAAATATAAGAAAAGTCAGGATAATTAATTTATATTTTTTTTGTTATAATTCACCTATGAACAACAATTCGCCATGGTTAACACAAATCAAACGAACTGAACTTTTTCCTGTAGTACAGCAACCTTTTGAAACAGACATCGCTATCATCGGTGGTGGTATTTCTGGATTATTGACCGCTTTTCAATTGCTCGAACATACCGACAAACAAATCACTGTCATCGAAGGATACAAAATAGCGCATGGTGCAACAGGGCACAATGCGGGCAATCTCACTTCAATGCTCGAAGTTAGTATTCCATATCTAATAGAAAAACATGGTGAGGCAATCGTGAGAAGTTCTTTTGAAGCAATTGAGTCGTCGTGGGATATTCTCGAAAAGTTTTTGGAACGAACCAATATTACTGAAGGCTATGCACAATTCATTGGACACGGAGGATATGCAACAGCACAACATTTGAATGTCGAACTCGCCAATCTGTGGTATTACAAAAAATGGAATCTGTGGGACGGATCAGTGTTGGTCTCACTTGATTTCGATATGTCTCAAATCGAAGAACAATATCGTTCATTGTGCACACCTGTTCCCAAAGAAGCAGTTGCCGCGGTGTTGAATGTGCATATCGATACACCATACGTTGCTGCAATTCCTGAAAAGATGGCGGTTGCCAATAGTGCATTTGTTACTGAATCATTACTTGCATGGTGTTTGAATCAATACCCAGATCGTATTACTTTCTTTGAACAAAGTCCGGTGACCAACGTACATTGTGCAAAAGAACAGGTGAGTATCTTGGTGAATGACGTAACTATCACTGCACAGGAAGTTGTCTTGTGTACCAATGGTTTTGAATATTTATCACTGACTACTGATGGTCCCAATATCGATGCAAAATTTCATCACAATGTTTCAGGTATTGTCGGCTACATGTCTGGGTACGAATATGAACAACCATATACACCGAGCGCTACATGGTTTTATGAACAAGATGCAGTGATGTCAAACCATCCACAAAATGACGATCCATATTTTTATATTACAAAGCGACCATTTGAAATAGCAGGTGCACAAAAAGGTTTGGTGGTAATCGGTGGTCCAGAATCTGCATTGTCGGATCGTGCGGATTATGAACGTGAAAAAATGATTGATCAACATATCATTACCGAAACAGATACCTTTGCCGAAAAGACTATCGAAGAAAGCGCGTTACTCAAAAGAATATTTTCTTGGCATGGATTGATGGGGTACACCGCAACAGGATTGCGTGTTGTCGGACGAGAACCATGTGCACCACGAATCATCTACAATCTCGGCTGTAATGGGGTAGGGATTATGCCCGCATTTTGGGCATCAAAACAATTGGTGGCTATTGTGAACAATGAGAAAACAATACCAACACTATTTGACCCAAGAGATATAACTTGTGCGTTGTAGGTTTTGTGTTTTGCGGTTTGAGTAATATTTATAAAAAATAAAAAAATAATATGTCCCAATTTGTTAAAGTTGCAGTATTGATAAAAGAGAAAAATAAATTTCTTCTGGTACAAGAAAATGGTGCACGAGTGCGTGGTCTATGGAATTGGCCACAAGGAAGGGTTGAGGCAGGGGAAACTATAGAGCAAACAGCTATACGTGAAGTCAAAGAAGAAACGGGTTTAGACATAAAAATAGAAAAACCTCTTGAAATACTGACAAATACTTTTTCAGATATAAAAGAACTGCATATATGTCTCGGGTCTATTACAGGAGGTAAAGTAGATTTCCCTCAAAATGAAATTATGGATGTTCAATACTTTTCTTTTGAAGAAATTGAGAAGATCAAAGACATTCTTGTTGGTGCATGGGTATATGAAATTATTGCCAAAAATAAAGATATTTAAAAAAACATATTTATTATATAATCACTCTATATGAACAAAGTAATCCATTTCGAATTTCCTTGGGATGACAAGGAACGCGCAAAAAAGTTTTATCAAGAAGTATTTAATTGGAAACCATTTGAATGGGAAGCAATGGGCTACACCAGTTGGCAAACTGGGGCGGTAGATGAAAAGATGCAACCGACTGAACCAGGCTTCATCAATGGTGGTTCAAGTAAGCGAGATCCTGAAATGCCACATCCGATGTTTTATATGCAAACAGAAGATATTGACGCGACACTCCAAAAAATAGAAGCAAATGATGGAGCAATCGTTCGCGGCAAAACAGCTCTTGGAGAAAATGGGGAATACGGCTTCCTTGCATGGTTCAAAGATTCTGAAGGAAATATTCTCGGGCTTTCTCAATACAAGCAACCTGAATAATCTATATTAATTAATTTACACTTTATATATGAATACTACTAATAAAAACATCATTGCAGTTTTGATCGTCATCGCTACTTGTGTGGGAATATATTTCGCGCTTCGTTTTCATCAAAACAGACCAGCGCCACTTGATGCAACTCCACAAAACGTCACTTTGTCAGGTTCATTTACTTGTTTGCCACATATGGATACAACCGGTCCGCAAACAATGGAATGTGCTTTTGGAATGAAGACTGATGACGGTGAGTATTATGCAGTAAACTTCGGTGATGCTACTGATGCAATGAATCAATTCCAAAGTGGTGCACATATCACGGCAGAAGGTTTTGTAGTGATCAAAGAAGCGCTCAGTACTGATCAATGGGCGAAGTATAATATGAAAGGAATTTTTACGGTTACGAAAGTTATCGACATTATCTCTGTTATTCCTGCAGTAAACGGTAAACTTAATATCAATGTAGTGTGCGAATCAGCGCTTTCGTACATGTCTTTCCCTGATGGTGCAAGTAGTGAAAAATTTGTCGCTGAATGTAAAGAAGGGAAACATCCAGAAGTTATTGAACGCTACAAAGCTCAAATGGGCTTGGGTGATGGAAAGGCAATATAAAAGAACATAGCTCGCAAAAAACATCCCTCTTGAGAGGGATGTTTTTTGCGAGCTATGTTCACTAGTACAACTTTTTGATTTTTTCTAGCAAGTCCGGCAATTGTAGATTTTCTGCATATTCGAACATTGCATCAAGCGTGTCATAATAGGCATCTTCCTCGTTGAAATTCTTATAGATACCGGCTAGAGTTAGTTGCTGTCCGATTGTTGCTTTTTCACGATCGATTCCATCTTCAAAATTGTCGTCGATTATTTTTTCAGCAGCCGCTGTCCACCTGATGACCGTTTCCTTATTTGCTTCATAGCCATTTTCTAATACAAACAAATTTTTGATCTCTGTCATTTCAGTTGTTTCAATAAAACCAAGTTCTTTTGAAATACTTTCTAGTGAGACCGCTTTGTTTGGTGTTGGTTCTTTGTCAAAATTCATAAGAAGAAACGATATGTTGATTGATTAATGATATAATTATATCATATGCAAAAAACAATTCTCATTACTGGTGGTGCTGGGTTTATCGGTTCACGGCTTACTCAAACACTGCTCGACAAAGGACACAGTGTGATTGTATGTGATATTGTCGCACCAAAGTTTCAACACGAACGACTAAGTTTTTTGAACATCGATGTATCAAAAGATTCGTTGCCGACAACCTATGATGGAATAGTGACAGGGATTATTCATTTGGCAGGCAAAACTATTTTTGGTCGCTGGACGGAATCATTCAAAAAAGCGATTTATGATAGTCGTATTGATAGTACACAAAACATTGTGAACTCAATCGGTGAGTGGCAACACAAGCCTGAAGTGTTTGTCTGTGCATCAGCATTTGGATTTTATGGAGACAAAGGTGATGAAGTGGTAACCGAAGCAACTTCGGCAGGCACTGATTTCTTGGCAAGCGTTTGTGAAGATTGGGAAATCGAAGCACAAAAAGCCGAAACGTTCGGCGTGCGAAGTGTACAGATCCGTACTGCATTGGTCCTCGGTAACAAAGGATTGCTTGCGCCATTGTTTGTTCCGTTCAAATTCGGACTCGGTGCATGGATCGGTAGTGGGCGAGCATGGTTTCCGTGGATTCATGTTGATGACATTGTTGGTATCTATGTCTTTGCACTTGAAACAGACAGTGTGACTGGTCCGATCAATACGAGCGCACCTGAAGCAATTCGTCAGAAACAGTTTATGCAAATTTTCGGCGAAGTAATGCATCGCAAAGTGTTATTCTCGATTCCGATTTTTATGCTTCGTCTCAAATACGGCGACCTTGCCGAGACGTTCAACAATAGCGCCAAGATTTCATCAGACAAGATACAGCGATTGGGATATGTATTCAAATATCCATCAGTCAAAGAAGCATTACTCGATGTTGTAAACAAAAAATAATATGAACAATTTTAAAAATTATGCAGATTTATTGAAGCCAACCTGGGCACCACCATCATGGTTGTTTGGTCCAGTGTGGACACTCTTGTACGCGATTATTTTTGTTACGTTTGGAAAAGTCTTTTTGATGGCATTCCAAAAACAAATTCCTTTTATTGTCGCATTGCCATTTATCTTGAATTTGTTTTTCAATTTCATTTTTACGCCGATTCAATTTGGGTTGAAAAATAATCTGCTTGCAGGTATCGACATCTTGCTTGTGCTTGGGACACTGATCTGGGCACTGATTGCGATTTTCCCATACGCAAGAAGTGTTACGTATTGGAATATTCCGTACTTACTCTGGGTATCATTTGCAACGGTGTTACAACTGACAATTACGGTGATTAATTGGAAATAAATATGCTATAGTTTGTCGATAAACAAGTTATTGTTTTTTTTGACAAAAATATTTTTATTAGTTAATATGAGCAAGGAATTAAAATAGTTATTTTATTTATACATTTATGACAACACAAATCACACAAAACCCAAACATGCTTATGAATAAGCATTGTACCGAAGCAGTTAAAGCACAGCTTTTCGGTATTCAAACTTCAAACGGATGGACACTTGAAAAAGCCATTCAATCAGGAATTGATAATCCTGATTCAAGTATCGGTGTATACGCTGGAGACCCAGAGTCTTACAAGGTATTTGCCCCATTATTTGATCCAATCATTCGTGAGTATCATAAATATGATATGAGTGGACACAAGAGTGATTTTTCACTTGTAGGTCTTGATGTTTCAAATCTTGATCCAGAAGGTAAATATGTTGTTTCGACTCGTATTCGAGTTGGAAGAAACTTTGCAAAATATGCATTTCCATCTGCGATTTCAAAAGAGCATCGTGATGCATTAGAAAAAGAGGTTGTTGCTGTACTATCAGAGCTTACCGGTGACCTTGCGGGAACTTATTACCCTCTAACAGGAATGACAGAAGATGTTCAAAATCAATTGATTGCTGACCATTTCTTGTTCAAACAAGGTGACCGATTTTTGGAAAGTGCAGGTGTTAATCGTGACTGGCCAGAAGGACGTGGAATTTTCTTTTCAAACGATAAGAAGTTTCTTGTCTGGGTTTCAGAAGAAGACAGTATGCGAATCATTAGTATGCAGCAAGGTGCAGATGTGTCAGAGGTCTTTGAACGCTTAAGTAAGGCATTGTCATTCATCAATGATAAAATTAATTTTGCTTTTGATGATGTTCGTGGATACTACACAACTTGCCCAACAAATTTAGGAACAGCGATGCGTGCATCAGTACACATCAAAATTCCAAAACTTTCAGTAAGTGAAAATTTTGAAAGTGTTTGTAAAGACCTGGGGCTCTCTATTCGCGGAATTCACGGAGAACATTCTGAATCAGCTGATGGCATTTATGATATTTCAAATAAGCAACGTCTCGGTATTACTGAGCGTGAAATTTTTGAAAAATTGTATGCTGGTGTCAAAAAGTTGATTGAACTTGAGTCATCTTTGTAAAAAAATAAAAAACCGTCCATTGGGCGGTTTTTTTGTTTAGAGGAAATCACCAAAATCTTTTTTTCGTTGCTTCATCAGTGTTCGTATTTCTTTATCAAAAGCGGTTTTGCTTTTGTTTTTGAGATTAGAATTTTTGTACAATCTACCAATGGCAATAGTAATGATTTGTGATTTTTTGAGCCCTGTATTGTTTTGAGTAATTTCTTCAAGGCTTGTTCTTAGTTTCAAAGATAATTCTTTTTGTTGTTCAGTTTCTTTCATCAGAGAGATGATTTATCCATATATAGTAAACACCATCCTCTTATAATTGTCAACACTTTCGGTTTTTGCTGGTTTGGATGAAGATGGTCATCAATGAGTTGGTGATAATCATGACAATTGAATGCAGGACTGTTGCGACGTTGTATGCTTGGAGTGCAAACAGTGCCAATGCATGACGGGTGACATTCATACTATAGAGCCAGACGTTTTCACTGTGTGGGTATTTGTATGTTTTGCGAAGTGTTGGAATGAATGCGATCAAATCAATCGTAACAACAATAATGACAGAGATCGTCGGGTCATTGGTCAGTGCCCATGGAATCAATCCAAGCAATGCGACAACCAGAAATACTGTATCTGTTTTGGTTACCTGTTTGAAACCATTTTTGAGTGAAAAGAAAAAGATAATGATAGTGAATATTTCTGATGCACCAGTGGGGATTGCGCCAAGTCCTGCGCCTTTGGCGAGTTGTCCGAAAAATGTCACACACGAGACAATACTCCAGACCAGCCAAGTGTATGCATGTGGTTGTATTTTGCCTTTGATAACATCGCGAAGATAGGGAATGTTCCCGACAATCGCCATGATGGTTGCAATAATTGCGAATGTTTCTTTCATATATAAAGTGTATCACGATAATTTGCTAGAATGATTAGATGAAGCAGGTATATAAAATCAAAGCTCGTGTGTGGAAATGGCCAGGGGATGGTGGTTGGCATTTTGTTACGCTCGATAAAAAGCTTTCCGCTCAAATCAAAGAAACACACGGCAAAGGATTGTTGCGAGGAACTTTTACGATCGGCAAAACGTCGTGGGAGACATCACTGTTGCCACACAAACTCTCGCAAGCGTACCTGATCGCTATCAAAAGCAGTGTCCGCAAACAAGAAGGCATATTTCCGGGTGACGAAATACAAATTAGTTTTAATCTTGTCAATATGCTATAATGAAAAGCATGTTAAACACGAAGACCAAAGCTCCGGATTTCTCATTGCCTGATCAAGACGGCAAAATCTGGACACTCAAAGATACCCTTGGTACGTATACACTGATCTACTTTTATCCAAAAGATGACACTCCTGGCTGTACTCGAGAAGCTTGTGCTATTACCGATTCTTACAAAGCTTTTGAAAAGGCGGGAATCAAGGTATTTGGTGTATCTACTGACAAACCAGACAAACACATCAAGTTCCGCATCAAGTACAATCTACCGTTTACATTGCTTTCTGATCCAGATAAAACAATGATTACTGCATACGGCGCAGCTCACTCAACAGGTGGAACAAGTCGTATCTCATACATCCTCGACAAAAAGGGAATGGTGATCAAGTCATATCCAAAAGTTGATCCAGGTTCTCATGCAGTAGAAATACTCAAAGATATAAAAGAATTTAAATAAAACAAAAGCGGCGGAACCCAAAGGGTTCCGCCGCTTTTGTTTTGTTGCACGAATGGTGTTTTTATAAATGAACGCAGAAATGTGTCATTTATAGAAACACATCTAGATCCAATGTGCCAAATACGCAATAAATAAAATAGCCGCAAGCAACCCAAGTAGCTTTTGAAAACGACCAAGTAGTCCGATAATAATAACTGCAATAATAACTTTTACGATACCAAGAACAAGTATTGATGCCCAAATAGTTTGTGCAAAGAGTTGAATAGTTGTCATATGTACATTATATATGTGCACAAGTACTATCGATAGTTAATAATGTATTTGGAAAATCATCAAAAAT
>CAYUGY010000027.1:0-7976 GCA_964444515.1 uncultured Candidatus Saccharibacteria bacterium
TGCGCGGTTAGCTCAGTTGGTAGAGCGCGTCATTGACGTTGACGATGTCAGAGGTTCGAATCCTCTATCGCGCACAAAAATCTTGGACCCCACTCTGTAAGAGTTGGGTCTTTTGATTTTTACGCGATAGAGGATTCGAAAGACGGAGGCGGTCTACGATTTTGTGATAACAAAATTGTCGCCGAGTCGGGGTCGCGAACACTTGGTATTTTATGAGTTTTACGAAATAAAATACTTAGTGATTCGTGACCGAATCCTATAGGGACCGAACCCTCTATCAGTTTGAATGAAAAATACTTGTGACCGACTCCTCTGCTAAACAAAAAGAAACCCGCTTATACAGCGGGTAATGATAAAATTTCTCTAACAATCTGACGTGCGGCATGAATAGCCATATCAAGATTGTCATTCTGAATCTCGTACTTGGCAAAACTTCTTCCGATACTGAATTCATCTTCTGCTTTTGCAATCCGGATTTCAAGATCTTCAGGTTTCTCTGTTTGACGATCTTTTAGTCGTGCAGGGAGTTGACCTTCGGGCACAGTAACTAAAATAGTACTAAAATTTTCAGGATATGTTTCCTGGAGTTTTTTAGCTCCGTTTACATCGATGTCAAAAATAGGAATTCTTCCTCTTTCATAAAGACGCCTGACTTCATCAATGCGAGTACCATACCATTTTCCTGGATACACTTCTTCACACTCCATAAAAGCATTTTGTTTTTTTAGTTGGAGAAATTCTTCTAAAGAACGGTGATAATAATCTACACCGTGAGTTTCGCTTTTTCTTAATTCACGCGTTGTATCAGAAACAGACAAGATTAGCTCGGGAATATCATGCAACATTCGCCTAACAATACTGCTTTTTCCTACACCCGAAGGGCCCATAAAAATAGGCATTTTCAAATCTGACGGAAGATTATATTTATTATTCATTTTTAAAAACTTTTTATACCAACCAATGTATATAATAGATTATTTTACAAAATTGTCAAATATGGTACGATAACGATATGAAAATTCTCTCGATCGAAACATCATGTGACGAAACAGCCATCTCTCTCATGGAATGTAGCGGTGATTTGAACACACCGTCATTCAAGGTGCTCGGGAATGTCGTCGCGTCACAAGCCGAACTTCATGCACAATACGGTGGCGTCTTCCCTGCTATGGCCAAACGTGAGCATGCAAAAAATATTTGGCCCGTATGCGAAAAAGTTCTCAAAGAAGCTGAACTTTTTCATACACAAACAAACTCATCTATTTCCGAAGACAAACAACACCAACTCAAAGAAATCCTTGCCCGTGAAGAAAACCTCTACGAAATTTTTCTCAATGAAATTGCACAATTAGAAAAACCTGACATCGATTACATTGGTGTGACGACAGGTCCAGGACTTGAACCTGCGCTATGGGTTGGTATTTCTTTTGCCAAAGCACTTGGAATTCTTTGGGGTATTCCAGTATTACCAGTCAATCATATGGAAGGCCACATACTGTCTGTATTACTTGTACCTGATGCTCGAGAAGTTACTTTTCCTGCACTGTCATTACTCATCTCTGGTGGACACACAGAACTTGTTTTGATCAAAAGTTGGGGTGACTATACAAAAATCGGTCACACACTCGATGACGCTATCGGTGAAGCGTTCGACAAAGTCGCTCGTATTCTCGGGCTCCCATACCCAGGAGGTCCACATATTTCTCGTCTCGCAAAAATACATCGCGAACAATTTCCACAATTTGAACCAATCAAAAAACTTCCTCGTCCAATGATTCATACCAAAGATTTTGATTTTTCTTTTTCTGGTATCAAAACCGCAGTCCTGTATACAGTCGAAGGACAAAAACAACAACCAGGAATGACACATGAGTTTGTATTAGACGAAACAACAAAACAAGCAATCGCTCGTGATTTCGAAGATGCAGTGACCGAAGTGCTCGGCTACAAAACAATCAAGGCAATGAAAGAATACGGATGCGAAACTTTGATTGTTGGTGGTGGAGTTTCTGCAAATACCTATATCAAAGCTGTACTAACAAAAAAAGTTTTGGAATTGAACGAAAATGCAAAAGTATATTTCCCTGAACAAGATTTATCGACTGACAATTCTTTGATGATTGGTATCGCAACATACTTCACAATTTTGAAACAAAAAACCGCCACAAGCGAACAAGAACTTAATCTTGTCGCTCGTGGCGGGTGGTCATTGTAATTAACAGATAATTCCTCCATTATGGATTGGTATCTGAAAAATACCTTTTGATACATATTCTAATAAAATTGGCAGGTGTTCTTTTCTGATGGTATCATAAAAAGAATCATACGAATTGTAATTATTTAGAATTAACATGTTCACTTTTCGTAAAACAACAGGAAGGTTCTGTCTGTAAGTCTCTTCATAACATTCACTCTCTTCTTGTTGCAAAAATTCTTCCAATGTTTCTTGTGTGTCCTTTTTAGTGTTACGAACAAGAGATCTTTCATGTCTTTTTTTTGAAGAAGCATTAATTCCGATCAGTGGAATATTGTGCTCTTTCAAAAAAACAACTTCATCAAGACATCTAATCGATTCAATAATAATAAGTTCATTATCCTCCGAATGATTAACACTCTGATGAATATGTTTAACAAAAAAGTCACCACCGTCAACCTTACGAACATTATTCATAAAATCTTTGAAATGATCTCTTGTTTCAAAGAAGATATTGCGTTCATTTGCCATTTTCTCTGCAAATTCACTAACAGAGAAATGCCGGACAAGTCCGAGCTCCTTGTTTTCCTTGATGCACTTAACAAAAGTTTCTTTTCCTGAGTTATTAGTACCAGTGATACCTAAAAAACGTTTTTGTCCCATGTAATTTATTTTTTAAATCCGAAAAAACTATACCACAAATAACTAAAAAGAAAAACTGTCTTACGACAGTTTTAAATTCTCCTGGTCAATACCGAGCAATGACAACGCGGTGACATTTCTTATTGAAATAAGACCGGTAGTGTCAACAAAATTAAAAGCTTGTTGAAAAAAATGAAGCTCTTCATTTTTTTCATAAACTTCATCAAAGAATGTCGGTGCGACCTGATTTTTCAATAAGAGCAGAAAAGAAATAAGTCCCGGAAGATCTGTTTTATCGAGATCTTGACGGAGAAACACTTCTCTCCAAGGTACCCAAAATCTTTTTTCATTATTTGGAAAAGGTATCTTTTTGTTCTTGATACCACTGTGCCAAAAATAATGAACTGGTTGTTTTGTTTTTTCTTTCTTTTCTGGAGTAATTTGGAAGAAATTGGTCCATTTACGTAACTCAAGCATTGTATAGCTTGGAATTTTTTCACGCATACTTCGCAGTAATGTCTTCTCGAGAATGTGTTCATCTGCAGGGATTTCTTCACCGGTCGGAAGACCTACAAGGTCATATCCTTTTCGTACCAATAAAATTTTTAGATCTCCATCAATAATGGAAAAAACGATACCGGAAACACGGTATCCAGCGAGTGTTTGAGAATTTCTCATTGTTATAATAAATGTACTTAAAACCAAAAATATATTACAGTATTTTAATCAAAGAGTCAAAATTATTTAAGCCATTCTATTGGCCCTAAAGTGAAGAAAATGCTATATTTTAGTACATATTATGAAGCCAGAATATCAAGAACCAAATATTGACCCAAAACTATTAGCACCATATAACCCAACCGAAACAGAACGTCGGATTTATCAAATGTGGGAAGAATCTGGGTTGTTCAATCCGGATGTTTGTATTGAAAAAGGATACACTGCACCTGACGCACCAAGTCATACAATTATCGTCCCCCCACCAAATGTGACAGGGGTATTACACATGGGACATGCGCTCGGCGGAACTATTCAAGATATCCTCACTCGTTATCACCGAATGACTGGCAAAAAAACACTCTTGCTTCCAGGCACTGACCACGCAGCGATTGCAACACAATCAAAAGTTGAAAAAGAAATCCAGAAAAAAGAAGGTAAAAATCGTTTTGATTTAGGCCGTGAAGAATTATTGTCTCGCGTTGAAGCATTTGCACAAGCATCTCACGACACAATCATTTCTCAATTCAAAACACTTGGTATTTCTGCCGATTGGTCACGTGAAGCATTCACCCTCGATGAACAACGCTCATTTGCTGTTCGTACGATGTTCAAAAAAATGTACGATGATGGACTCATCTATCGCGGACACCGTATCGTGAACTGGGACACCAAAGGTCAGACGACAATCGCTGATGATGAAATCGTTTATAAAGAAGAGAAAACACAATTCTATTATTTGAAATACGGACCATTTGTCATTGGAACAGCTCGACCAGAAACAAAATTTGGCGACAAATACGTCGTGATGCATCCAGCAGATGCTCGGTACGCACAATATACTCATGGCGACAAAATCACCGTAGAATGGATCAACGGACCAATCGATGCAACGATTATCAAAGACGAAAGTATTGATATGGAATTTGGTACTGGTGTAATGACTATCACCCCATGGCACTCTGTGGTTGATTTTGAAATTGCCGAAAAATACAAACTCGACAAAGAACAAATTATCGACAAATACGGCAAACTACTTCCTGTTGCTGGAGAATTCGCCGGAATGAAAATCAAAGATGCTCGCGAAAAAATTATTGAAAAACTAGCCTCAAAAGGTTTGGTTGAAAAAATCGAAGACTATACACACAATATCGCAACAGCTGAACGTACTGATGGAATTATCGAACCACAAATCATGAATCAATGGTTCGTGGATGTAAACAAAAAGATTCTTGCTCGAGAAAACAAAAGTTTGAAAGAATTGATGATTGAAGTAATCAAAAATGAAGAAATCAAACTCTTCCCTGAATACTTCGACAAGACCTATTATCACTGGATTGAAAATCTGCGCGACTGGTGTATTTCTCGACAAATCTGGTACGGACACCGAATTCCTGTATGGTACAACGGTAGTGAAGTTTATTGTGGCACAGAAGCACCATCTGGAGCTGATTGGACACAAGACGAAGACACGCTCGATACTTGGTTCTCTTCAGGTATGTGGAGTTTTTCAACGCTCGATTGGCCAAATGAAGGAGCTAAAGATTTACAAACATATCACCCAACTACAACACTCGTAACAGCGTATGAAATTCTTTTCTTCTGGGTTGCTCGTATGATTATGATGTCAAAATACGCACTCGGAGACATTCCATTCAAGAATGTGTATTTGACTGGCGTTGTTCGCGATGCGCAAGGTAGAAAACTTTCTAAATCACTTGGTAACGGTATTGACCCGCTCGATGTTGCAGAAAAATTTGGTATGGATGCTGGACGTATGGCACTCATCACTGGCGGCGGACCAGGTACCGATAGTAAGATTGATGAAAATAAGATCAAAGGCTACAAGAACTTCGCAAACAAACTCTGGAACATTACCCGATTCATTTTGTCATATCAAGAAGGCAATGATGCACCCGTAGATTTCATGCAATCAACATACGAACAAGAACAGTACGATGCATGGCGAGCAACACTCACTGATATCACTAGTGATATAGAAAATTTCCGCTTACACCTCGCATCAGAAAAACTTTACCACTACGCATGGCACAGTTTTGCAGACATTATTCTTGAAGATGCAAAAACAGTATTTTTGAGTGATGATCAGAATGCAAAAAACATTCGTTTCCAATTCCTTATTACGCTTTGGAAAGAAGTCATTACTGCACTGCATCCGTTTATTCCGTTTGTTACTGAAGAAATTTGGAGCTTATTACCAAAAACTGAACAAGAAAAAGATGCTATACTTATGGTATCAGTATGGCCATCACAGCGTATCAACAAACAATAATCATTGCTGTATTATCTGGTGTTATTCCAACACTCTTGTGGTTACGTTTTTGGCTCAATGAAGACAGAGAGAGAAGTGAACCTCGTGTTCTTATCTTTCTCTGTTTTTTGATTGGAGGATTGGGGGTGTTACTCGCTACTCCGCTTGAGAAATTTGTCGCAGGTATAATCACTGACCGAACAACTAGCATTGCTATTTGGGCAGGAATCGAAGAAGTAATCAAATATTTTTCTGTTTCGATTATCGCGTTTGGTACCAGTGCACTTGATGAACCAATAGATTATCCGATGTATCTGATTGCGGGAGCACTTGGTTTTGCTGCTGTTGAAAATACATTTTTCTTGATCAAACCAATTCTTGCAGGAGAAGCGACGATTTCTTTTATTACTGGCAACTTACGTTTTCTTGGTTCAACACTTTTACATGCAGTAACTAGTGCATTGATTGGTATTTTTTTAGGACTTGCGTTCTACGAGACAAAAGCAGTGCGTAAAATTTATTTTATTTTTGGAATGATTGGAGCTATTGCATTGCATACTGTGTTTAATTTTTTTATAATGGATAACGAACACAAAAACATGTGGAACGTATTTGGTTTTCTTTGGGTGATTGGAATTATCATAGTTCTGCTACTCGAAAAACTGAAGCGTATGCGGGAATAAATTATAAAAATTGCACATTTCTTCGTTGAAGTATTCAGAATATTCGTCACTGTGAGATTGTATGGGATACAATAGCAAGGCCTTTTGAGATAGATTTTGAGCTTTGCAAAAAATATATCCAAAAGGTATACAGCTTCTGTAAGAAGCCATCTGTACACCTCCTTACATTCTAAATACTCCGCCTTGAACTGTACTAATTTTTATAATTTATTGATTAAATATTTATTAAATAATTTTTATATATGATTAAAAAAAGATCTTTCTTCGAACGACTCACTGGTGGCATCCGTCTTGAAGACGAAGTCCAACCAAAACCAAACACACAACCAACCAAAAGTCCTACAACGGAAATGCCAGCAATCAAAAAATCAGTAACAATCACTCCGAAAGAAGCTGAAAATTTTTCAAAACCGATTGAAATCAAAGAACCAGAAGTAGAAGAAGGTCAGCTGACTGTCGATGTATACCAGACAAACACTGAGATAATTGTGCAAACAATGGTGGCAGGTGTCCGACCAGAAGACCTACAAATCAATATCACTCGAGACCAAATCACCGTTCGCGGCAAACGCGAAGAAAACAAGACAATCACCGATGAGCAATTTTTCATCAAAGAACTCTACTGGGGTGCATTCTCTCGAACAGTCTTACTTCCACAAGAAGTTGAACCAGATATGGCAGAAGCTATCGAAAAACACGGACTCCTTATCATCAAGATTCCAAAAATCGACAAGAGTAAACAAACTACTTTGAAAGTGAAATCAATATAGTGACACAAAAACACCACCAGACGGTGGTGTTTTGTTTATTTTTGACTTTTCTAATTTATTCTGGTATATTTTAAAAAATCGTTACTTCAAAAAAAATATATACTTATGAAAAAAAACCATCGCTTCGTACTGCTTTCTTTTTTCTTGTTCATCATACTGATTATATTAAACATCAAAAAACATTATTCTTTCTGTCCTGATAAGGTGGAGATACTATCGGTAGACACATCAGAAGGGCAACACTTTCGTGCAGAGATAGTACTCGATCCTCTACGAGACCGATACATCACCGCCATAGAAGGTTTCGGTCGCCAAGCAGCAACAGAAGCGAAAAAGATGTTTGAGGCCTTTCTTGAGACAGACCTAAAAAACATGATTATTACTTTGGACGGACCAATACAAGAAAAACTGAGTGTCTGGAGAGTTCTTCGTAAAAAAGAAACCCCCCAAGACACCACAATGCAGTTACTTTTTACCGCACAATGCAGTCACAATTAACCCCTGATTAAATCAGGGGTTTTATTTGAAAAAATGAAAGAAATACGCTATAATCAAAAAAGCAAATTAAATGCTTGGGTAGCTGTTTTGGTAGGTATACGCAACGATAAAAATTTGATATTATTTTAAAAACATATATTGCTTGGATAGCTCAGTTGGTAGAGCGCTCCCCTGAAGAGGGATAGGTCCCCAGTTCGAGC
>CAYUGY010000028.1:0-7131 GCA_964444515.1 uncultured Candidatus Saccharibacteria bacterium
AAATAGTGTCGATTTTTGTTTGTCTTTTATGTTACAGTGGGGGTATGGAAAAAGCAGAAAAAGACAACATTGTTGAACTGGTAACACTTGCTGATACTGCGCAACTTGCAGAAGAACTTGTTTCATTGGTCTCAGAAAATGCACAACACGGTGTTGTTGGTGCACAGGCAATACTCCTCTCGGGCACACTCGGCACCGGCAAGACAACTCTTTCACAAGCAATCGCAAAAAAACTTGGTGTCACCGAAAACGTCATCTCTCCAACTTTTATTCTTATGAAACGATACGAAACCACAAATGATTTGATAAAAAATTTGGTGCACATTGATGCATATCGTCTCGAGAACAAGGGTGAGATGAGTAGATTGGAATGGGAAGAATTGATTACCCAAAACAACACACTTATCTTGCTTGAGTGGCCGGAAAAAGTTTCAGGAATCAGTTTACCGGAAAAGACAATCACTGTTTCACTGGTGCATGAAAGTGAAGGGCGAAGATGTGCAACAATTTCATTTTAAAAAACCATTTCAAAAAGTATGGCAAAAAAACTAACGGACAAAAATAAAAAGACACTCGTATTACTTGATGCACATGCAATCATTCATCGCGCATATCACGCACTACCAGAATTTGCGACGCGTGCTGGTGTTCCAACTGGAGCACTCTACGGCATCATTGCGATGGTGCTCAAAATTACTGAAGACTTGAAACCAGATTATATTGTTGCGTGTTACGATCTTCCACAAAAAACATTTCGACATGAAGCGTATGATGCCTACAAAGGAACACGCGCAAAAACTGATGACGCACTCATTTCACAAATCGTACAATCACGAGAAATTTTCGACGCATTAAATATTCCAATGTATGACGCACCAGGATTTGAAGCTGATGATGTGCTCGGTGCAATTGCGGAACAAACAAAAAATGATGAACAGTTGAATGTGATTATTGCGTCAGGTGATATGGACACACTACAGCTTGTTGAAGAAAACCGTGTACAAGTCTACACCTTGAAAAAAGGATTGAACGATACTATTATCTACAACGAAAAAGCAGTGGTAGAACGATTTGGATTTTTACCAATTCAAATTCCAGATTACAAAGGATTGCGCGGTGATACATCCGACAATATTATCGGAGTGAAAGGTATCGGAGAAAAAACCGCAACGAGTTTGATTCTTGCATATAAGACAATCGAACAATTGTTTGTTGCGATCAAAAAGGACAGAGATAGTGTGAAGAAAAAGGCAAACGTAACTGATCGTATTGTTGACCTTTTGATTGAAAACGAAGAAGAAGCATTGTTCTCAAAAACACTTGCAACGATTCGCCGTGATGTGCCGATTACATTTGTACTTCCAGAAGAATTCAAAAAAAATACCGAACGAGAAAAGTTGATTGCACTGTGTCAGAAATTTGAATTCCGAAGTTTGATTACACGCATCGAAAAAGTGTTTGGATTTGATCCAGTCAAAGATGAAGTTGAAATCAAAGGTGACGATATTTTTTTGGTGAAGAAATTGAGTATTGCAACATCATTGATCAACTCAGAAGACAAAGAACCAGACATCGGTGCAATTTTATTTCATACAAAAACACAAACGATTGCAGATGCAGAAAAAGTGTTGATGCAAGATATTAAAAAAAATAATTTGGAATTTGTTTTCGATATAATCGAAGTACCACTCATTCCAATTATTTCTGAACTTGAACAAAATGGTATTTTGATTGATGTTGCGTATTTGAAAAAATTAAGTGTTGAATATCACACAACCTTCGATAGTTTGGAAAAGAAGATTTATGAATTGACTGGTGAGACATTCAACATCAATTCACCAAAACAATTGGCAGAAATTTTGTACGACAAACTAGGTTTGTCTGATGGAATTAAAATGAAAAAAACTGCTGGTGGTGCACGTTCAACAAAAGAAAGTGAATTGTTGAAAATGAAAGATGCACATCCTGTCATTAGTGTTGTTTTGGAATATCGTGAATTGCAAAAATTACTTTCAACCTACATTGATACATTGCCTGCATTGGTAAAAGAAGATGGGAGAATTCATGCACACTTTTTGCAGACCGGAACTACAACTGGACGTTTTGGTTGCGAAAATCCAAATCTCCAAAACATTCCAATTAAGACAGAATTAGGAAAACGAATTCGCAATGCTTTTGTTGCAAGCAAAGGTCACACACTGATTTCGTTCGACTATTCACAAATCGAACTTCGAGTAGCTGCCATGCTTGCAGGTGATGCGTATATGGCCGAAGCATTCAATCGAGGAGATGACATTCACACTGCAGTGGCAATGAAAGTCTTTGGTGTAAGTGAAGCTGATATGACGTATGATATGCGACGCCGAGCAAAAGTCATCAACTTCGGTATTCTCTATGGAATGGGGGTGACAGCACTCAAAGATGCTTTGGGAACAGATCGCAAAGAGGCTCAAGCATTCTATGATAACTATTTCTTGGCTTTCCCATCAATCGCTGGCTATCTAGAAGGAATCAAAGAATTTGCCAAAAAGCACGGATTTACAACAACCTTGTATGGGCGACGGAGATATTTCCCGAACATCAAATCAAGTATTCAATTTATCCGAGCAATGGCTGAACGTACTGCAATCAACGCACCGATTCAGGGAACCGCTGCTGATGTTATGAAATTGGGTATGATCAAAGCTCAGACAGAACTCACAAAGGTTGGATTGAGTGAAAAAGCCAAAATGGTGCTCCAAGTACACGATGAAATCATTTATGAGGTAGAGAATGCTGTAGTAGAAAAAGTGACGGAAATTGTCAGCAAGGCGCTCGTGACAGCAATGCCAGATGAACCAAAACCAACAATTGCAGTTCCGCTTGCTGTAGGAATAAAACAAGGAGAAAATTGGGGTGTATTGTGATGGGGTCACAATACACGACCTTTTGAGATAGATTTCGAGCTTCGCGAAGAAATATATCCAAAAGGCTAAAATAGTCTGGGGGACTATTTTAGAAGGTTGTCGATATTTTGAAAGTGTTAACGCATCAAAATATCATACAACCTGAACAGCACCTGTAAGGTGTACTGTTCCTGTAGGGAAATGCTGGATTAATAAAAAAGCGGATTTTGACGAAGTCAAAATCCGCTTTTTCTTGTACTATTCCATCATACTTTTTGCTATACTCTCTCTATGGAACCAACTCCGAAGAAACCAAAAAGTGTACATATTATTTTATCAGAATCATATTTGACCTTCATTATTTTATTTATTCCAGCAATGTTGTTGGATACGTACTTTAAACTGGACACGCTTGTTCATAAGAATTTGGGAATTATTGGCTGGGTGCTACTCTTTTTGGCACCACTACTTATTTATTGGGCGCAAAAAACCTCAGCTGCTTTCAAAAAAGCCTATGAAAGTGGTACTCCTATTACCCCAAGTTTCTTTATGCACGGGCCGTACAGAGTTACTCGTCGACCAACACACCTTGGAATCACAATGTTGTTTGTTGGTTTTGCACTGGTTGTTGCAAGTCCGTTTGCGTTGATGTCTGCGTTGATTGCGCATTTAGTTACTCAAATGAGCTTCATTAAGCGAGAAGAGTGTATTTTACTTGAAAAATATGGTGAACCATATCAAATTTACTGCAATAAGGTTGGTAAATGGCTATGATGACATTGGTTGTTGGTGGTGATTATAAAAAGAGAAGCTTGTACCGAGGGAAACACCTCGGTGAAGATTTTGTTGTATCATCAGCGGAAAACATCAAAGAAGTACTTACTGAAATAACTGCAACATCACTTTTTGAAGAAATGAAAGGTGTGGTATTTGTAAATATCTTCTCAGGAAACAAAGCAGAAGCTGACTGGAAACTTATTTTGGAACAAGCATCAACCGGAACTCGTAAATGTATTTTTGAAGAAGAAAAAACTATTGCAGGACTTGCGCCCTTGTGTAAGAAATACAAAGTCGAGGTATTAGATCTCAAAGAAAAAGAACAATCAACATACAATCCTTTTTTGATTACCGATGCGTATGGTGCAGGTGATAAGAAGGAACTATTCAGTTTATTTATGGAATCTCTCGAACGAGGTGAAGTGGCAGAGGAAATACATGGACGTATTGCTTGGATGGCAAAAACCTTGGCAATTGTTGAATTATCATTGAAAAATAAGGACGAAAGTATTGTTTCTGAAATCAATCCATTTGTCGTATCAAAAACAAAGCGTCTATTGGCAGGGCAAAAAAATCGGTCTTTTATGAAAGAATATGGTGAATTGGTAAGTATGTATCACTTGGGACATCGAGGAGAGGGGGAAATGATGTATTTGCTTGAACGGTTTTTGTTGAGTGTGTAGAAAGTAATATTGAAAGAAATTTTCTTTGTAGTGAAATTCAAAAAAAGAAAGCCTTCTGTGGGAGAAGGCTTTTTATAATATCTATATTTGGTTGTGATTGTCTAAAGAACGAATGAGGGGAAAGTTGTCTAATAATTAACTTAATTATTAAAAAGGGATCAAATCCATTTTTTATTGGCAAGTGCCAAAAGTTTGATTGTCGCTTTGTTAATAGTGCCTCCTCTGATATAAGTATACAAGTTTTTGGAAAGTGTGTCTGTGGATAAACCACTAATGATGTTACTGCTGATTACCAGAGACACACGATTTTTGCACTACAAAAATCGTGTCGAAAGAAAGAATATGGCGAAATCAAATTCTTTTTTCGACCACTGTTCAAAGTAGAAAAAATGCCTCTTTGCTCGGACATAACAATAATAAAAACACCCATAGGTGTTTTTATTATTGTTATGTCCTGCGCAGAGCCTTTCAAAATTTTTTATTGAGGAGTTTGTTTCGAAGAGTTTTTGTTTTTACAAACCAAAATGCCGATGATTGCGATAAATACACACAAAGACATCAGTGGAATAGTTACAAAACCGAATTCGTTGACGAAGTTTTGTGTACAAGAAACATTTGCCGGGCAAGGAATCAGTGGAGAGAGTCCGAAATTGAGGGAATTGTGATAGAGAGAGATTGTTATACCGAAAATAGCCAATATGCTGATTGTCCATACAGAAACAGTCGATTCTTTCTTCCAAAAGCCGATGAATGCAAGAGGAATCATTGGAAAGAGTGCGATTCGTTGCCACCAACAAAGAACACAAGGGGTGTAGTTATATCCAATAGAGTACACAAGACTTCCCAAACAAGCACCGCTGACAATAATACCTATCAAAAATAACGCTTTTTCTTTGATAAAAAGAGTAATTTTGTGATTTGGTGCAAAAAAACTAAGAAAAAATACCTTTAGTCCGAAAATTCCGATAATAAGAGCCCCAATTGCTGAAAATGTGTTGAATATTTCTACTGACATATATTATTTTGCAGTTGAACTTGCGTTTAATTCAAAACCAGTCCATTGTGCTAGTGTTTCTGGTGGAATTTCTCCGGTAATACGTGAGAGTGGAGGAATTGTGTAACTTCCATCAGCATTTTTTGTTGGTTCAGTATCCATTCCAATGGTTTCTTTTTCAAAAACCCACACTTTTGAATACGGAGAAGCGGTATTTTGACAGATAGAATCTTGGTCTGCGGGAGTATTTTTGTCTGCTATAGCACATATTGCACGAAGATTTTCTTTGATAGTGATAGGATTTGCAAATTTCCATGTCGGGTAACTGTTGATTTTCTCGTCTTTACAGATTTGCAGTTGCCCAGAACCATCAGCTGTCGAACATTCAATGTATGGAATAAGTTTTGCGCTGCCACCAAAAGCTTTTTTCTGTGCTTGGCAGTGTGGACACCAGAAAGCGCCATAGAATTTTGCTCCGACATTTTTCAAATGCATTGCTAATGCGTCGTATTGTCCTGGTTTTGATGGTCCTGTGTTTTTGTTGGCAATAATTCCTCCTATAATACCAAGTACGAGCACTAATCCAATAATACCGAAAAATATTTTTGTATTCATATATGTAGATAATAACATAAACAAAAAACTTATATAAAAGGTATTTGTAGTAATTAATATATACAGTAATGCAATTATGTGGTACTGTTGTTTAGGATAAATAAACAACAAATACTATGAGTATATTTTTCTTTGGGCTGTTTGCTGGAATAATGACCTTTTTGGGTGGTTTTTCAGCACTACACTTCTCTCGTAAATCAAAAGATACACTTCATTTGATGGTTTCAGTGACCGCTGGGGCAATTTTGGTATTGGCGGTGATTGGTTTGCCTGGTGAGGCGATAGAGCTCCTTGGGAATACAAAACTCGCCTTGATGTTGATACTAGCAGGATTTCTGTTGTATCTCATATTGGATAGATCTTTTGTATTACACAGTCATTCTCATGAAGCAGGACATGAGCATCGAGCCGTTCATCGTTCATCGTTTCGTGCAAGTACTATGGTTATACACAGCTTAATTGATGGTATTGCTATCGGCCTTGCTGCCAAAGCTGATATCGGACTTTTGATACCTGTTGGGATTGCGGTAATTGCACATGATTTTTCTGATGGATTAAATACTGTCAGTGCCGTACTCAAAGATGGTTCACGAAGAAAGGCGTTATTGTTTTTGATTCTTGATTCGATTGTTCCTATTATTGGAATAGTGCTCGCGTATTATGTGTTAAGTGTTCCAGACAAAGTACTCGGTGGAATACTTGCAGTCATTGCTGGATTTTTCCTTTATATTTCTGCAAGCGATATCATTCCGGAAACTTTTCATAATCATCCAAAAACATTTACGACCGTTGCAACGGTGGTAGGAGTGGTGTTGATGGGGGTGTTAGTGCAGTTTGTGAAATAAAAAAAACGTCTCAATATTGAGACGTTTTTTTTTGTTTGGGTTATTTCAAAATAACCCTCGAAGCTAATTCTTTTGATTGTGCTTGTTTTAAGATGTTAATCCGCCTGAATCGTAATAATTTCGTATTCATGTTTCTGATTTCTTCCACGGATAATTTTTTCGATAAGGTGTGTTCTTTCATTGTATTTGTACTAATGTTCACCAGGAATATAACATACTTTAGAAATGGGGACAAAAATAAAAACTGCACAATTTGTGCAGTTTTTATTTTTGTCCCCTCGGTAGGAATCGAACCTACGACCATCTCCTTAAAAGGGAGCTGCTCTACCGAC
>CAYUGY010000029.1:0-7085 GCA_964444515.1 uncultured Candidatus Saccharibacteria bacterium
TTTTCAGCAAAGATAGATCGGAGCAAACGTTCTTCTGGAGTCAATTCTGTTTCTCCTTTTGGTGTAATTTTTCCAACCAAGATATCACCTTCGCGGAGTTCAGCACCCACACGAACGATTCCGTCTTCATCCAAATCTTTCAATTTGATTTCACCAACGTTTGGAATATCTCGAGTAGTTACTTCGGGACCAAGCTTGGTATCACGCACCGTACAAGTATATTCTTCGATGTGCACTGAAGTGAACTTACTGTGTTTGATCAAACGTTCTGAGATAATGATCGCATCTTCGTAGTTTTGACCGTTCCATGGCATGAATGCAACGAACGCGTTTTGTCCGATTGCCATTTGTCCACCATCAGTTGATGAAGCATCAGCGATGACCATACCTTTCTTCAATTTTTGCCCCATAGACACGATTGGTCGTTGGTTGAATGCATTGAATCCGTTTGTTTGTGAGAATGATTTCAATGTTTGTGTGTGTTTCTTGCCTTGTTTGTCTTCGATGATAATCTTTGCAGAATCAACGTGAACAACTTCACCATCAACAGCTGCGAGTACCATACGCCCACAATCTTTTGCTGCAAGTTCTTCCATACCTGTTGAAACAAGTGGAGCTTCTGGACGAATACATGGCACCGCTTGGCGTTGCATGTTTGATCCCATGAGTGAACGGTTCGCATCATCGTGATCGAGGAACGGAATCATAGAAGCCGCGATTGAGAATGGTTGGTTTGTTGCAACGTCTACAAAGTGTAGATCTGCTGGCTTTACCAAACCTGGAATTGTTTTGACACGAGCACCAACGTATTCGTCAGTGATAGTTCCTTTGTCATCGTAGTTCAATGCTGCGTGAGCGATAGTGTATTCTTCTTCTTCAAGCGCGTTCAAATACACGATTTCACTCGTGATTTTTCCGTTCTTTACTTTTGCATATGGAGTTTCGATGATACCGAATTCATTGATTTTCGCATATGTTGCAAGGTGAACAACGAGACCGATGTTCGGACCTTCAGGAGTTTGAATCGGACAAACACGTCCGTAGTGAGAAGTGTGCACGTCACGAACTTCAAGTGAAGCACGTTCACGAGTAAGTCCTCCAGAACCGAGCGCTGAAAGACGGCGCAAGTGCTCTGTTTCTGCCAAGACATTTTCTTGGTCCATGAATTGTGACAATTGGTTTGTAGTAAAAAATTCTTTGATACGAGCTTGGAGTGGGCGTTGGTTGATGATTTGCATTGGCATTGCAGTTGCAACATCAATCGTAGACATACGGTCTTGTACGTTACGCTTGATTTGTGTCATACCGACACGAATCTTTGCTTGGATCATTTCTCCCATAAACTTTACGCGACGCTTTCCAAGGTGATCGATATCATCTGGTTTTGCGTTTGGAGTGATATTCAATGTCATTGTGTGGGCAACGATCATTGTCAAATCTTCCTTTGTCAAAAGTTTTTGTTCGAGAGCTTTTTTGTCAGTAGGTTTACCGAGTTGTTGGTTGAGACGAAAACGTCCAACAGGTGAAATGTCATATCGGTCAGCTCCAAAGAGTGAGTCGATGTATCCTTTTGCGTTATCAGCAGTTGCTAGGTCTCCATCACGCAAACGTTTGTAGATTTCTACATATGAATCGTTCAAATTCTTTGCAGTATCTTTTTCGATAGAAAGCGCAATCAAAGCTTCGTGCTTTGTACCTGCAAATGCCTTCATAATAGCTTCATCAGTATGGTAGCCCATAACGCGAAGCAATGATGTGATAGGGAACTTACGTTTTTTGTCGATACGTACAGACAAGGTACCGTCTTGTTCAGTTTCAATTTCCATCCATACTCCACGAGCAGGAATAACCTTTGCACCGAACACACGTTTTCCTTTCAAGTCTTGGTCGATGAAGAACACACCAGCAGAACGAGCAAGTTGTGGCACGATAACACGTTCCACTCCGTTGATCATAAATGTTCCACGAGTAGTCATCATTGGCAAATCAGACAAGAAAATTTCTTGTTCTTTTGTAGAACCAGTGATTTTATTCAAAAGACGGAAACGAACTTTGATTGGCACTTCGTATGTCAACTTGTTGGCACGCGCATGCTCTTCATCAAATTTCGGTTCACCGACAGTGAACGAAACAATTTCCAATTCAAATTTCTTTTCAGAATAATCTTTGATTGGAGTGAACTCATTGAATACTTCTTTGAGTCCTTGTTCGACGAGCCACTTATAAGAAGCTAGTTGATTCTCGATAAGATTCGGGAATTCAACCAACGGCTTTTTGTACTTTGAAAAGTACTTTTTCTTCCGTGTTGCAATATCTTTCATATATAAAGGATATGCATCATTTACAGACTAAAATAATAAAAAGCAAAAAACACACGTTTCCGCGCTTTTTCTTTTTATTTATTTATAGAGTGTAAAATCAGCAAAAAAATCGGTAAATTAACACACTGATAAAGATCAATTTCACCCACAACTCAATCAATCAATCGTGGATAAAATATACCAAATCCCCCACCCTCTGTCAATCAGTTTTCCACAGGACAATTTTGGGGATTATGATATCAAACCCGCTCGTCGAAATTTATTCACACTTTCAACATATCTATTTCAAAATGACCAAAAACATTAGGTGATAAAATTGATTCTATGTGATGATATTCTTGCACCACACGAAAATACTAGAAATTTTCTGATCGAAGAATTTAACAATTAATACAATAAATATTCTATGAAAAAATTAATAGGCACTATTTCTACAGATAAAAAAGGAGAAAAAAGAGCGACCATTAAGAGTAAAGGTAATCACAAAAAGATCATGATTACTGAAGGTTATAAAAACAAAGAACACGCAAAAAATGTTCTTAAGAAACTTGGTTTCAAGAAAGCAGACATAAAGGATTTAACAAAAAAGAAATAACAGACTCTGAATCTGTTATTTCTTAGAAAGACTATTCATTAAAAGACCAGATATTCTAGTAACACTGGTCTTTTTAATTTTAAAACAATTTATTTCATTAAATGACAATTTTTTGGGGAAAACAATGTTTTATTGCCCTATCTTTTCTAAATCAGATCTCAATTCAGCAATTATATCCTTTAATGACATATCTTTCTTGTAAAAATCAAAAACTTCAATAAGAGACTCTAAAGATTCGGCCTCCCAAGCATTCTTACTAATATCAAGTTTATTTAAAGCTGATTTCACTGTCTCCTTTGTAACATTACCTCCAATAAAATTAAAAACATCTAATTCATGTTGATCAATATTTTCGTTTTCATCATTTTGAGCTTCAGGCCAATCATTTACAGAAGCAAGCAAAAGAGTTATTACCTTCCTGCTATGTTCAGGTAAGTTTTTCGATTCTTGAATCTTTTCTAATTCATCTATAGTTAGCTTTTCATTAAATAGTCTATTTTTCTTAAGTATTTGTTTAATAGATTCAGGAACTTGATTTCCTATAATCAATTCACCCGCACGAGCATTCTCATCTTCTTTAATATGAGGAAAATCTGAATCTGACAACAAAACAAAAGCTCTTTTCTCGCTTTTTATTAACAAAATATGATCACCTGGCGACTTCCTATCAGACGCGTATTTTTGAATTTTAGTTACATATTCGTTAGGAACATAATATATAGCAGAATAACAAAGCTCTTCTATTTCATTATAAATAGCTGCTGTCTGTTTAATATCAAGTACTCGGCACAATCCACCGAAACCAGCAACGAAAGGATATAAAATATAAGAAAATATATTTTTACAGCACCAACCACTCCACAAAACTTCTACGGAAGGATTGTTTTTTAAAGTCTCATTATAAAAACACTTTGGTTTCGAGCCAAAAGTTTGAATCAAAACAGAAAATTCTGGGTTATTAAAATCTGAATTTTGAGAAAGTTCACTGAGACAATTAATTATATTTTTTGAATTAAATACCATGTTGAAATAATTATATCATTTTATTAAATAATTTTTTTAAGTTTTCTTATTCTTCTTCCACTCTTCAATCTTCTTATGATCACCTGAAAGTAGTACTGGTGGAACCTTATACTTCTTCAACTTCCCTTCTTTGTTTTTTATTTCAATCACTTCTGGACGAGTATAGATTTCACTTGATGACACACGTTCTTCTTCACGAGAATCGAAGTTGCCGAGCACTCCTTCAACTTGACGAGAAATTGAATCGATGAGCACCATTGCTGGAATTTCTCCACCAGTCAGCACATAATCCCCGATTGAAACTTCTTCCACATCCGCAATACCTTTGGTTAGGTCTTTCAAGATTTTTACTGCACGAGAATCAATCCCTTCATAGCGTCCACAAATCATAATGATATGTTCGTATTTACTCGAAACATTTTTTGCATATGCAGTATCAAAACCTTTACCACTTGGTGAGAAGTTTATAATTTTGATTTTTCCTTTCTTAATTTTCTTTACGATAGATTGCACAGCTTTAACAATCGGTTCTGCCATCAGTACCATTCCTGGACCACCCGCATATGGACGCTCATCGATTTGTAGAGAGATGTTTCCATCTGGCCAAACTTTGCGATATTTACCAGTCACAAATTTGCGAGGATTCACGAAATCAACCTTGATTTTCTTTTGTTTGATTGCTCGCGCCAAAATAGATTCGCCGAGATACGAATCAAACATTTCTGGAAATAGCGTGACGATATGGAATTTCATTGTTTGAATAATACAATATTTTCACGCTTATGTCCAAACAAAAAAAAATACGCGATGCCGGCGTATTTTTTCATTTCACTATTGTAATCTATAGAAATTACAGATCTTTCAAGTCAGCTAATGCTTCATCGATTGATTTCGAAGCTGGATGTGAACCTCCAACAGGTTCATTGATTTTCAAATTCACTCGTGCGTTATTTTTCATTCCCATCACACGAAGCAATGTACGGATTGCCTTGGCAGTATTACCTTGGCGTCCGATGATCTTCCCCATATCAGACGGGTCTACCGTCAATGAAATAAGAACTCCCATTTCATCAACTGTTCGATCGATCACTACTTTTTCTGGCTGATCAACCAATGCTTTCACTAAATATTCAAGAAACGCTTTGTCGTCGTACTGCATAAAAGAATGTCTAAGTTTTTAATGCGCACCTTTCGAGTGGCTTAGATTCATTATATAAATTTATTTAGCATTATCGTTGTGGATAGTGCGAGAAATATTTTCTTTATTAAAAATAAAAAGTTAGTAGTAAGTAGTTAGTGCTTAGTAGTTTTTCGAAGAATCAAAAGAGCGAAGCCGTAGGCTTCGCTCTTTTTCTACTTACTACTTTCTACTAACTACTTACTCTTTCTTTTAGTTGTGATAGATTTTTTCGGAAGTACGTTTTTCTTTGTTCCTTCGATAACTTTTTGGTGAACCAAGAAGTTATGAACTGTTTGTGAAGGTTGTGCACCGTTCGCAATCCAGTGAAGCACTCGGTCTTTTTTCAAAGTAACGAGGTCTGCTTTTGGAGCATATGAACCCAATATTTCTAAAAACTTTCCACTTTTTGTACTGTTTTTTGAGTCAGTCAAAACAACGCGAAATTGGGCGTCATTCTTTCTTCCTGTTCTAAGTAGTCTGATTGCTAACATATGGAGAGATAATAACAGAATTGCCATAAAAAGGCAAGATACCTTTCGCCTATCAGGATTCTCTCTTATATTAGGGTCTTTTTTATGATATATTTGTCTATATGAATACACCCTCAAATCAAACAGATACAACCCAATACGATGGGGTTGTTTTTATTTCCGCAAAAGGTGCTGGTTTCGTCAAAGTCAAAGATCTAGAAAATAGTATCGAAATAGCTCCCGACATGTTGGCAACAGCACTTCATGGCGACAAAGTGACTGCAATTATTACTGGTACCAATGAATACGGTTCACCGACTGGCAAGATCACCAGTATCGTTACTCGTTCAAAACGTGGTTTTGCCGGTACACTCGTCGAAGAATCAGGCAAATGTTTACTTCGCCCAAGTGACCCAAAAATGCACCTTCCGATTGAAATCAAAGATGGTTGTACTAACGGTGCAAATCTTGGACAAAAAGTCTTCGCCGTTATTACTGATTGGAAAAGCCAAGCAGACTTACCAAAAGGTGAAGTCACACACGTTCTCGGAATGCCGATGGAAAACAATGCAGAGATGCAAGGACTCGCCCTCGAAAAAGGATTTGATTCAAGTTTTCCAAGTGCAGTAGACAAAGAAGCTGAAGCGTGGAAATCTGAAGGAATCCCTGCAAGTGAGATCGCGGTTCGTCGCGACATGCGAGGTACTACAACATTCACTATCGACCCAGCCGATGCCAAAGACTTCGATGATGCATTGTCATTCAAAAAATTGGACAATGGTAATTTTGAAATCGGTATTCACATTGCTGATGTATCGCACTATGTCCGGCCAGGAACTGAACTCGACAAAGAAGCATACCAACGCGCAACATCGGTGTATCTCGTAGACCGCACTATTCCGATGCTTCCTGAAGCACTTTCAAATGAACTTTGTAGTTTGAATCCAAACGAAGACAAGCTCACAATGAGTGCAGTGTTTGAATTGAATACCAACGGTGACGTCATGACTGAATGGTTCGGCAAAACAATCATTCACTCAGACAAACGATTTACCTACGAAGAAGCACAAGGAATTATCAATGCAAAAACTGGAATCTTTTATGAAGAATTAGACACTCTCAATAAGATCGCCAAAAACCTAACTATCGCCCGTATGAAAGCCGGTGCTTTGTCGCTCGATCAAGATGAAGTTCGATTTGTGCTTGATGAAAATGCTGTGCCCATCAAGGTCTACAAAAAAGAACGTGGTGATACAAATAAATTGATTGAAGAATTCATGTTGCTCGCAAACAGAAAAGTGGCAGAATTCATCGCCAAAAAATCTGAGCTTGATGAAAATATTTTCGTCTATCGTATTCACGATCTCCCAAACAAAGAAAAGATGCACGAGCTTTCACTCTTCTTGAAGAAACTCGGGTATCCGGTCACGCTCAAAGACGGCATTATTCCGTCAGTTGAACTCAATCGCGTATTGGAAAAATTGGAAGGCAAAGAA
>CAYUGY010000030.1:0-4744 GCA_964444515.1 uncultured Candidatus Saccharibacteria bacterium
ACTTCCCCGCACAATGTCTTACCTGTTTGCGTGTTTCGATAAAATGGCACACCGCCACATTTTGCGTCTTTATCTATTTCTTCAATACGAGCCATGTTTTCTTTGTTGTGCCAGACTTCAAATCGAGCAAATGCAATTCCTGTTTCTTGTTCTACTTTTCTACCAAGCACTTGCATCTTTTGGCAGTGTGGACATTCGAGTCCATAATATTCTTCTAAGTACGGTTTATTTTCCATCTTGCTTTGGTTTATTGTGTTGATTAATTAGATTCATTATAGCATCAACATATTCTCTATCATTAGCTAATCGTGGGACTTTGTGTTGACCGCCAAGTTTTCCGCGCTCTTTCATCCAGGTATAGAATGTGCCGAGTGGTACATAATCAAATATTGGTTTTGCCAAAATAGCATCTCCGTTTCTTTTGGCGTCATAATCAGAATTAAGTGAGCGAACCGTCTCATCAATAATTTGCTCAAACTTTTTTGTACTGTCAGGCAATTTTGAAAATTCAACAACCCATTGGTGATGGCCGCCTTCTTTGTGTGTCATAAATTGTGGACCAACAGTAAAGTTTTCAATGATTGCTCCGGTTTCAAGACAAGCAGTCAGTACGGCTTGTTCAACATTTTCAACTACCACTTCTTCACCAAAAGCATTGATGAATTGTTTGGTGCGACCAGTAATCACAACACGGTATGGTTTAGTTGAAACAAAACGCACGGTATCTCCAATAACATATCTCCACAAACCACCTGATGTTGAAATAACAACTGCATAATTGATTCCCTCTTTGACTTCTTCGACAGTGTAAACCGTTGCATCTTTGTTGCCAAATTCTGTCATTGGAATAAATTCATAAAAGATTCCGTAGTCGAGCATCAACAACATTCCTTCTTGATCAGGAACATCTTGTATTGCAAAAAATCCCTCTGAAGCATTGTATGTTTCAACGAACTGCACTCGATCACCAAACAAATCTTTGAATAGTGGTCGGTACGGACGAAAAGAAACAGCGCCATGGAACAATACTTCGAGGTTTGGCCAAACAGCAAAGATGTCTTTGACATCATTTTTCTTGATGATTTCATCAACCAATCGAGCAACCCATGTTGGTGTACCGATCAATGATGACACATCGAAACTATTTGCACGAACAACGATATGCTTTGCTTTGTCTTCCCATTTTGAAAGGAGTGCAATTGATCTTGCTGGAACACGATTTATTTCTGCAAGTAGTGGAAGTTGTTTGGTGAGCACTGCTGAAACATCGCCACACAAAATATTTGGATGTAGTGGTGACGGAGCAAGTGATCCGGTAATTGCCAATGATTTATGAAAAAGAAATGTTGATTTTGGATTACGTTCCAAATACAACGCAATCATATCTTTACCTCCACGAAAATGAGCTTCGTGCAAAGAAGCTTTGGTAACTGGAATAAACTTACTTCGAGCATTCGTCGTACCTGAAGATTTTGCAAACATCTTGACCTTGCCTGGCCACAAAATATTTCGTTCACCTGCAAGTGCTCGCTCGATCCACGGGTACAAATCTTCATATGTAGAAAGTGGAACATTTTTTCTAAAATCTTCGATTGTTTTGATTGAGCCAAATGAATGTTTGCGCCCCCAATCAGTCAATCGCCCACGTTGTATCAATGAGAGAAATACTTTTCGCTGGGTCTTTTTGGGATATTTGGAAGCATGCGAAACACGTGCGACACGTCGCACTGCATATGAACCAAGTATGTTACTAATCAATTCTTTGAACATAGTATAATTCTATCTCAAAACAATAAAACACCCATAGGATAGGGTGTTTTATTGTTTACTTTACGAGTCTTGCAAGACGAGACTTTCTTCGTCCAGCAGTATTCTTCTTGATAACTCCGCGTTTTGCAGCTTTGTCGATAACACTGAAAGCAAGACTAAGGTTTTTTACCGCTTCGTCTTTTTTCTTTGCAGAGACAAGCTTTTCTACCTTTTTGATTTCTTCCTTCATTGCTTTTTTGCGTCGATCATTAATCGCCTTTTTGCGAAGTGATCCACGAAGCGCTTTTTTTGCTGATCTAGTGATTGGCATAGGTGTATTAGTTAGTTTGTTTATATAATTTCTTGAGACACGAAATCATTACGAACTTCTCTATAATAGCAGAAAATGACCAAAAGTAAAGCTTGTTGTTCATATGTTACAATATATCTATGATTGCTCGTATTGAAGGAACTATTATAGAAAAAACCACCGACCACCTTGTGGTACTTGTTGGTGGTATCGGCTACTTGGTATACACCACACGAGAAACCTTGGATGCTTATGATGAAGGTATTGTTGTTTCTTTGGCAACGTATCTCGTTGTTCGCGAAGACGCACTCGATTTGTATGGATTCATCAGTAATTATGAAAAAGACATTTTTATGCTTCTGCTTTCTGTCTCAGGCATCGGACCAAAATCCGCCATTGGTGTATTGAATGCTATTTCTGCCGAGACACTCGTTCGGGCTATTTCAACCGGTGACACACAAACACTTTCAACTATTTCAGGGATTGGACGAAAGACGGCTGAAAAGATTGCACTTGAATTAAAAGATAAAATCATCAAGAGCGGTAAACACGACGCTCGTGATATTCGCGGTGAAAGCGAAGCACTACTTGCACTTGAAGCACTGGGCTACCGACAAGGAGATGTGCGTGATGCACTTCGAAACATTGATGCTGGACTTGATACACAAACAAAAATTCGTGAGGCATTGAAAATACTTGGTAGATAGACTTTCGTACAAGACAGATATATAGTTAATATGGGTAGAAAGAAAAACAATATATGGCAGGCATCAAAAGAGACGGCACAGAAATGGCAAAGCCATCGACGTCGACAGAACACAAGGAATCAAAAAATAAACAGAAGTACACGAATTGGTCTCACAAGCACAAAAAAAGAAATTGAATTAAAAACCCGAAACGGGTTTTTCTTTTTCTGATAGAATGGTGAAATGCCAGAACTCCCAGAAGTCACAACCACTGTCCTTGGGCTCAAACAAGAAGCTGTCGGCTTTTCTATTACCGACTGTTGGAGTGATCTCCCTACCCTACACCCAAAACGCAAAGATTTTTTGGATACGATCAAATACGAACCGTTTTTCAAGCAATTCAAAAAACTGATTGCTGGTCAGAAAATTATTGGAGCACATCGTCGTGCCAAAAATATTTTAATTGATTTATCAAACGGGTACACAATTTTGATTCATTTGAAAATGACGGGGCACCTGATGGTCGGACTATATGACTATGATAAAAAGAGTAACACCTGGTCAGTACACCCAAACGAAAAGAATGATTCACTTCGAGATTCATATAATAGATTTATTCATTGTGTGTTTACCTTGGAGAAAAATGGAAAAACAAAACATCTCGTTTTCTGCGATGCTCGCAAGTTCGGCAAAATCACCATTGAAAAAACCACTGAAATTGAAACATCAAAACACTTGAAAGACAGTGGCCCCGAACCAATCAACTCACAAACTCATCCAAATATCACAGAAGATATTACTTTTACCGAATTTGAAAAAGCACTCGATACCGCAAAAGGAAACACTCGACCAATCAAAACAGTATTGATGGACACACGCACCATTGCAGGTATTGGAAATATTTATTCTGATGAATTACTCTTTCGTGCAGGAGTGCATCCGAAGAGTAACTGGAACAACATTCCGAAAGAGGTACGGAAAAATATCTACAAAGCAATGCTTGCTGTTTTGAAAAAAGGCATTGATTTCGGCGGAGACTCAACGAGTGATTATCGAAATATTCACGGCAAACCCGGGCAGTTCCATGAAAATCATTTGGCATACAAAATGAATGGAACCAGTTGTAGCATGAAGAATTGTAGCGGAACAATTCTTCGTGAAGTAATCAATGGTCGCAGTGCCCACTTTTGCGATACACACCAAATGCGCTACAATTAATCCAATATGAGTGAAATAAAAATAGTATTACTATCATTCGTTGCGTTATGGATACTGTGGTACGCCACCGGTGGACCAGCTCGTGCAGAAAGAGACAAACCATACCTTACACCAGCAACACCATACGAACAAAGTAAGGCGTACGGAAAATAAAAAATGGCACCTTGTGGTGCCATTTTTTATTTTAGCAATTGAAACAGAGCAATTCCTCCTGCAACACTGACGTTCAATGACTCCTTCTCTCCTTGCATTGGAATTTCAAGCACCGTATCACTCGCTTCAACAAATTCATTACTGACACCATCGACTTCGTTACCGACGATAAGCGCACAAGGAAACTGTGGCTCAACATCAAACAAAGAAACACTGTTTGGTGTTTGTTCAAGACTATAGATATGCACTCCTTCATTTTTGAGCGCAACAATAGCTTCTTCGGTGGTTGTATGATATTCATATGGAATAGTTTTTTCTGCACCGAGAGCAGTTTTTGAGATCGTACCAACAGGCCGCCCAAAACGATCGATTGGTTTCGGTGTTGTGCCCACAAGAAAAATCTTATTCACCCCTGCCCCATCGGCAGTACGAAAAAGCGAACCGGTATTGTGTTCACTGCGGATATTGTCGAGGACGAGAATGATGCTTTTGTTCATTCTTGATACTATACACAAAAACTATATAAAACGGTAGAAAAATATTGACCTTATGCTTTATAAGTGCTATTCTTTTTGTTGTTACCGAACAATAAATCCCCTCGTAGCTCAGTCGGTAGAGCAGCTCCCTT
>CAYUGY010000031.1:0-3642 GCA_964444515.1 uncultured Candidatus Saccharibacteria bacterium
CTGAATTAAAATATTATTATCAATTATAAAAGATCGAAGCCTTCGGCGTCGCTCTTTTATTTATGATTCACTGGTCATTATTTCTTCTTTATTTCTTGTCCTTGGTCAGTATCTTTGAGTAAAAAGCCATGGGATTCGATTTGTTCACGTAATGCATCAGAAAGGGACCAGTCTTTGTTCCCGCGAGCGAGGATACGCTCGTCGAGGAGTTTTTGGACCTCGTCTGGAATCTCAAGTACTTCATCCTTCACGTTTTCCAATCCGAAACCAAACACTTTGTCCATTTCAAGCAGTGTGGCTTTTTTGTCTTCATTTGAAACAGTTGTGTCTTTCAATAGTTCGTACAGCACAGACAATGCTTCGGCTGTATTCAAATCATCTTCAAGTGCGTAACCAAATTTTGAAATATACGCACCATCAATTTCTCCATCAACATCACCAAGTTTTTTATAAGTATCATACACACGATTGAGTGCGGTTTCGGCAGCAGTTACAGATTCCCAGGTGAAGTTCAATGGTTTACGGTAATGTGTTTGTGCAAAGAGCAATCGTAAAGCAAACGGATTGATATAGTGAGCTCGAATATCGTCGATAGTATAGAAGTTATCTTTACTCTTACTCATCTTTTCTCCATCAACATTCAAGAATGCATGGTGGACCCAAAATCGAGCAAATGGACGACCGGTCGCACATTCACTTTGAGCAATTTCATTTTCATGGTGCACTGGTACATGATCGATTCCACCAGTATGAATATCGAGCATCTCACCCAATTCACTCATCGCAATTGCAGAGCATTCGATGTGCCACCCAGGAAAGCCGTCTCCCCATGGACTTTGCCAGTGCATACTGTGATGTTCGAATCGTCCGACTCGTTTGAACCAGAGAACGAAATCTCCGGGATTTCTTTTTTGACTATCAACAACAACGTCATCACGCACACCAACAAGTTTATCTTCAAGTGATTGACCAGAAAGCGCCCCGTACGCATGATATGCACGTACATCAAAATACACTGCTTCATCAGTTTCGTACGTTGCACCTGCATTTTCTAGTTTACGAATCAGTGTAATCATTTCATCAACCTTGTCAGTTGCTTTGATTGTCTTGGTCGGAGGAATGATACCAACAGCATTCATGGTATCTTCGAAATATTTCGTATAGTAGTCAGCCAATTCCCAAACAGTCTTGCCATATTTCTCGGCACCTTTCTCCATTTTGTCACCACCTTCATCACCATCATCAGTCAAATGACCAACGTCAGTAATATTCATAATATGCTTCACGTTATATCCGAGGAATAGTAAGGTGCGTTTGAGAACATCGTCGCCAATGTATTTGCGCATATGTCCAATATGCGTGTAGTCATACACAGTCGGACCACAAGTGTACATACGCACAAAATCATCCGATATCGGAGTAAAAGTTTCAATTTCTTTAGAGAGGGTATTGTAGAGTTTTAGAGCCATTTTCGAAGTTTGAAGTAAAAGAACATTATTGCACCAGTGAGCGTCATGGCTCCGATAACAATAATGAAATCTGGAATATCATGAATAAAGACAAAGTCTGCATTCATTCCAAAAATACCAGATATGAGCGTCAACGGCAACATAATGAAAGACATAATGGTCAATGTCTTGACGGTCTCATTTGTTTTGGCAGAAAGCAATGATTCATTGGTCTCACGCAAGTCATTCAAGATTTCTTTGTGTCCATCAAGAATAGTTTGAACTTTGTTGTATTCACCAATAATAGCTGAAAGGTAGTAATCGAAAGTGCTACCAAAAAATTCTTTACCAGCATTTTCAAAAGAATGAAGTGTTTCGCGATGGAAGCGGATTGCTTGTTTGAAATCGAGCAACTGACGGTTCATATGAGAAATCTGTTGGACCATTTTTTCTTCTTCATGAGCAAAAATATTCTTTTCGATTTCGCGCATTTGCACATTGAGCAATTCAAGTTGCTCTGTTGAATCATGATAGAGTTCTTTCAAAATAGAGAAAAAGAGGAAACCTGCGTGATCATCACGAACACCTTTTTTGAGTAACGCATTTACCTCAAAGGCTTTTGAAAATTCATGGAGTGGATTTGAGAGTTCATAGTGAACTGTAATCACAAAATTCTTTCCAAGAATAAAGTCTATTTCTTGATCTGTATCTTTTGTGTCTTTATGCAAGGTTCGAGGGAAGTGCAAAATCAAATAAATAAGGTTATCATGAAGATCAACCTTCGAACGAAGAGTACTAGTGAGGAGTTCTTCAGAGACAGACTGTGGAATAGTATATTCTTCAGACAGGTGAAGAATTTCTTCTTTGGTCGGAGATTCAACGTCAATCCAGGTAAGCTTTTTATAGGTATATTTTGAAATCATTACTTTTATTATAAAATGGCCAGTAGGGAATGACTAGTTGATAAGCACCTAAACGGAAAACACTTGCAAAAAAAGTGAAATAGTATATAATCTTCTTATAAATTATGGCAATCAAAAAAACCACAAAAACTGAAGAAGTCAAGGAGTTTGCAGTGATCGCAACAGGTGGCAAGCAATACCAAGTCTCTGTAGGCGAAATCATCCAAATCGAAAAGCTCGATGGTGAATTCAAATTGGGCGACAAGATCGTTTTTGACAAGGTGCTTCTCGTAGACAACGGCAAAGATACTACTATTGGCGCTCCATACATCAAAGGTGCCAAAGTAGAAGCGTTGTTCCAAAAAGCTGACCGTTACAAGACTATTGATGTTATCAAATACAAATCAAAGTCTCGTTACTTCAAGAAAAATGGTCACCGACAACCATACATCGAAGTAAAAATCTCAGCAATCGCATAAGATAGGCATTAGTCGCTTAGACGATAACTCTCTAGAAAAAGGATATGACCATGGTCATATCCTTTTTCTATCAGGGTCATACTCTTTATTGACCAAATAAATAAATATGCTATTATTTGAGAGGTTTTAAATAAAAAAACATGAGAAAACGGACACCGAACGGCGCACAAAAAACACGTATTTGCATAGCTTTTCCTGGATTAAACGGTGAACTTGAAGTTATATTGGCAGAAACTTATGATGGAATGATAGTTCTTCCTGGAGGCGTTATGGAGGAGGGTGAGGAACCCAACAAGACGATACACAGAGAAGTGCTTGAGGAAACAGGAATAGTCTTGGACGACACAAAACTATGCATAGAAAAATTACTTTACTTAGGCACAATAACAGCTGGAAGAAAAGTACACCTCTTTTGGCAAATGTTAAATGAAAAACCCAAGACAGTACAACCAAGAAAATTTGATAGTATTAAAAAAGTATTTTCTGTATCTTTTGATAAGGTATCGGAAAATTTAACATCAAAACAGCAAAAGAAAATATGGGAAAGTATTTGTAAGAAAATAGCAGTTTTACAACAGTAGACTGCTTTTTATTTGGGATATATATCATTGAGTTAAGTAAATATTGTGTACATTTAACGAAACATTTGCTTCGTTTTTTTTATTGTCTATTGCGCAATGCATACTTAATCGTATCCGCATCAGAGTATTCAAGCTCGGTTCCTGTCGAAAGCCCGCGACCAAGACTGACCAATTTGATATCAGTTCCTTCGACATAATTCTTCAACGTATTCCGGATATATTCATCGGTATG
>CAYUGY010000032.1:0-2963 GCA_964444515.1 uncultured Candidatus Saccharibacteria bacterium
GACGTCACCGGATCATTGTCATCAAAACGTGGATTGATCGAAGGTATGGAAGATCGCGGAATGAACAAAGCAATCAAAGCTGTTGTACCGCTTTCTGAAATGTTCGGATACATGACACAACTTCGCTCAATGACTGAAGGACGTGCAGGATTCACTATGGAATTCGTTCGTTACGATATCGTACCGAAAAATGTTGAAGAAGAAATCATTAAGAGTAGAAAGTAAGATAAAAAAAACGAGACCGAAAGGTCTCGTTTTTGATTTAATAATACTCTTCATTGTTGAATACTTTTTTACGGGGAGTACTGTTTGTTCTCACCTGGTTGTACACGATTACTCACTAAGATCTGTTCATTTTCAGTAATGAGTTGATCGAGTTGTGCAATAAAATGATTGTCACAATCTTTTATTTGCTTGGATCCGAAGCGAATAATACTCAAAGGTGTTGCTGTTGATTCGGGAAGATAGATAAGCTCATAGAGTTTGATTTCGTAGTCATACAATACTGTTTCCGGTTTTCTTCCGTTCTTTTTCTTTCCACCAACATGAGTACTCATCGTATCTCCAACATAGCTGGTCCAAACAAATCGTTCTCGAAATTGTTTCGTCATTTGAATAATGTGTTTGATTTCTTGTGCACAAATTTTCTTTTGACCAAAACTATCTATTGGCACAAAAGATTTCTGTTGTCCGTTTCTGTTTCGGATAGACCAATCAATAGTTCTTTGATTGATTCGACAGATAGATTCAAGGGCATAGTTGATATTCATAGAAGTAGTTCTGTTCCATTCGAGAGAATACAGCATGTTTTTTTATAAGTCAAACAGTCAATTGTATTGATTTCAAAAATAACGTACTATTATCTTTGGACATAAAAAGCACTTTATAACATGATAAATCTTAACTATACCCAACAAGTAGTGCTTTTGGTAGCCTACTTAATAATCTTTTTCCATGATTGGTATTACGCCATTCACAAAGCACATGAAAAAACAATCTATGTTTTGCGTGATTTTTTTCGAATGCAGTTAACGCACTTATTGCAGTTTAATGTGGTACTTGTGTATATCTTTGTCGGTGTACCTCTTATAATACGAACCATATTGTTTCCAAAAACAATTTACAAAAATTGGTTTTATTTGGCTAAGGCTGTACTGTTTGTTCTCGGTATTGATGTTCGTGTTTTTGGTGCATTACCAAAAGATGGAAATTTTGTTGTGGTTGGGAATCATACAAGTTTTTTGGATATCTTTTTGACCGCATATTATTTTAACGGAAAAAAGGGTACAGTATTTTTACACAAAAAACTACTGAAGGTTCCAGTGCTTGGTTGGTGGATGAAAAGATTGGGTGTTATTCCAATACTTCCTCCAACAGTAAAGTACGAATCAGCTACGCTTGAGCAAGTTCGACAAAAAACTTTTTCTGAAAAAATATCTGCATGGATGTTACCTGAAATTAAAGTAACAAAAAGGGAGATGGCAGAAATTAATATTGCAGGAAAAAACAAAGCACTCAAGACATTGTCAGAAGGGAACTGTTTGGTTGTTTTTGCAGAAGGTACCAGAACTTCAAACGGACAGATGAAGCAGTTTGAAGATAGTGCATTTAGTATGGCGAAAAAAGCAGGGGTACCAGTTATTCCAATTGCTTTTGTTGGGAGCTATGAAGCAAAACCAAAATGGCGACATTATATCAAGCCAATGCCTGTTATCATACGAATCGGTAAGCCGATTGACGGAAGTACCATGTCCGTAAAAGAATTTGCTGAAAAAACCCAGCACATCGTTCAAGAAATGATTGATGAATAAAATAACCCCTCGAAAGAGGGGTTTCTTTTTATCTCAATTTTGAGAAAGGTAGGAATCCGAGGTTAATCTTGTCGAAACCTTTTGTTGTGTTGTCCAAAAAATCATGATTGCGAATGATAATTTTGTAAAAGGATTGTTCGCTGATATTTATAACATCATCTACCTCATATTTATCGTCCACATGTGTTATTGCTGACGGAGAAAGATTTGAAGTATCTGCTTTATAAAATTCATCACTCTTAGATAACCGAATTGCTTCATCTTTTGTTTTTGCAACAATAAGCATGTTTTTGTGCAATTCTTGGAATTCTCCAATCTTGTACGCTCCTAAATTGATAAAGAATAATGAAAGATCTTTGTTTTTGCCACGAGCATTTTTAGACAGTACTTCAATCTTATAGTTTTCAATTCTTTCAACGGTTCTCCATGCATCAATGTGTAATTTGACATTTGGCCAAAACTGCTCCATTTTAGGAATAAGATTTGTTAGTGTGTCTGATATTCCGAAGAAAATATCGTGTTGTTCGGTGTTGCGCCCCTCGGGTTTACACCCAAGAAGAACCATAAATAATTTTTGTTCCATGTACATTTTATTTAATCCGAAATTAGTATAGTTGTTATTGGATATTTTGCAAATGTGATTTTTTCAACGGAGCGAGGATAAAAATCCAAAAGGTGTACAGCCTCTGTAAGAGGGGCGAGTAGAGCAATTTTTGACCACAAAAATATATGGGTCTCGTTAGTCTTTTCTATCCGAGCGGAGATTTGACTTCGGCATTGTTTTTGTGTAATATAAGCCTTAATCGCACTTTTAGCGGTTTTTGTTTTCGAAAACAAGACATTTTATTAATTAATTTACGTTTATACCCCAAAAGGGATAAACCAATGAATATATATGGCTCAAGAAGTATTTGATCGTAGTAAACCACACGTAAACATTGGTACTATGGGACACGTTGACCACGGAAAAACAACGCTTACAGCGGCTATTTTGCACGTGTTAGACATGAACAAAGGAAACGGTTATTCAGCTCGCGTTGAAGCAATCGATAGTATCGACAAGGCTCCAGAAGAAAAGGCTCGTGGAATCACTATTTCACTCCACCACTCTGAATATACAACTCCAAAGCGTCACTACGCTCACGTTGATAT
>CAYUGY010000033.1:0-2242 GCA_964444515.1 uncultured Candidatus Saccharibacteria bacterium
TTTTAACAATTTAGAATTAATTTTTTACTAACTAATTATTAAAAATGGCGGAACACATAAAGCCATTATTCACTACCGGATGGATTCAATCGCACTTTATCGCAAATATCGCCCACAAACATTCGAACAAGTTATCGGACAAGATCACGTTGTATCAGCTTAGGCGAGTTCTTTGGCAAAAGGTACACCTGCACACGCATACCTTTTTACTGGTTCTCGTGGGATAGGCAAGACAACCCTTGCTCGTATCATTGCTCATGAATTAGGGACTAGTCCGTCAGATCTTTATGAAATGGACGGTGCTTCAAATCGAAGTATCGATGATATCCGTGATTTGAAAGAAAACATCTATACGATGCCGTTCAATTCAAAGTACAAAGTCTATATTATCGACGAGGTACACATGTTAACAAAAGAAGCCTTTAATGCGCTTTTGAAAACACTCGAAGAGCCACCTGCATATGCACTCTTTATTCTTGCAACAACTGAACTTGAAAAAGTTCCAGAGACAATCGTTTCTCGTTGTGAGACCTACAAATTGAAAAAGCCAAATGAAGCGATGCTTGCAGAACACGTCGCCAAAGTTGCAAAAGCTGAAGGATATGAAATCACCAAAGAAGATGCTGAGCTCGTAGCGCTCTCAGGTGACGGAGCATTTCGTGACACACTCTCAACACTGCAAAAAGTCTTGAGTGCGACTGAAGGGAAGAAAGTTTCTGACGTTGTCGTTGCAAACTTGGTTGGTGCACCAACATCAGCGCACATTGCAGATTTTCTCACCGCACTTTTTGAAAACGATGCAGAGAAGGCGATAGGGGTGATTCGTACCCTTGAAGCAAATGGTGCAAGTGCATACATTTTGTTCCAATCAATTTTGAAACGGTTACATGCAATGCTGACACTCCGTGCTTCAGCTACGATGGGAGAAAAGATGCTGGCGAGTTTCTCTGAACGAGAAATTGATATCATCAAAACAATGGTGACAAAGAAATCTCCAGTTGCTCAATCCAAAACAATCGAATCATTTTTGCACTACGGCTTGATGATCAAAAATTCTCCATTACCATTTCTACCACTTGAATTGTTTGTGGCGAAAACAGTAGAGGAAGTAAGTAGTAAGTAGTAAGTACTTAGTAGAAAAAAGTGGCGAAACCGAAGGTTTCGCCACTTTTTATTTTACAGTTCTTCCAAATGAGCAACGTCATTCCAGGTTCTGATATTCCACTGATTGTTCGTACTATCTTCTTTGTAACTCAGAACAGTAATACCTGTGTTGTACATTGGAAATGATGCAAGAAAACGTTGACACTCACGTGCGGTTAGCTCTTTTCCAAATACCGCACACGCAATAATTGTTTTTAGTATGTATCCATGAGTAACTACTAATACTGTTTCTTCTGGGACTTGTGATAAAAAATCCAATATTTTTTCTGCTCGTTCTTTGAGGTCCAAAAAGTTTTCTTCATCAGAATAGTGATATTCTACATTGGTTGTAAAATTGTCACGGATTAATTGTTCTATATCCAAAGCAACAGGATCATCTTTTGGTATTCCGTATTGTTCGCTTGGTCGTCGTCGTTCTACAAAAATATCTGAATATTCAATTGGTGCAGTTACTTTTTTGGAAATAATTTCCGTCGTTTGTTTAGCTCTAAACATGGTGCTTGAAATAATTTTTTCAATAGAGAGTGTTCTGATTCGATCCGCAATAAATTCAGATTGTTTGACACCAAGTTCTGTCAAAGGTGTTTCTGTTATCTGTCGAATATTTCCGGCATTTCCTTCACTCTGTCCGTGTCGTACAAAATAGATTTTTTTCATAAAATTGATTATATAACTTTTTTGGTAATTAATTCCAATTTTTCATTTCTACTCAATCGCTTGAGCTCGCCCTCGCGCTTACGAGCATCGGCATAGGATTCGCACTCTTCAGAATATTTGAGTACCACCGGTCGGCGGATTTTGGTGTAGTGTGCGCCACTTTTGAGATTGTTGTGCTCGTGCAGACGCTTTTCCAGTTTGTTGGTCGAACCGACATAGAGGGTTTTGTCAGCACATTCGAGGATGTAGGTGTGATAGGGCATTAGGGTTATTATAACAATCAATTGATTTTTCTGTCATATTTGGTATATTGTCTATACAAATCAATAATATTGGGGAATCGTCTAATGGTAGGACTTCGGATTTTGGTTCCGACTATCTAGGTTCGAATCCTAGTTCACCAGCCAAAAAATAGTATCGC
>CAYUGY010000034.1:0-1544 GCA_964444515.1 uncultured Candidatus Saccharibacteria bacterium
CACCCGCGCATATATTGTTTTGTAGATTGAGAATATCATAAATAGTCACAAAAAACAAAATCCGCTTTCGCGGATTTTGATATATTTAAGCTTCTTTTTGTTCTTCTGCAGTTTCTACCATTCCTTCAGCAATTGGGTTTTCCAATACTTCTTCAATGTTTTCTTCTGCAATTTCTACTGGAGTTTCGTCGATGATTTCTTCTTCATTCACCGCTTCTACTGGCAAGCCTTTCTTGTTTCCAACTACGATACTCTTCAAACGTTTTGCAACTTCTTTGATTGCTTTTGTTCGGATAAAGTATAGTTTTGAACGACGAGCACCTGATTTCTTCAAAATTTCGATAGAATCGATTGTTGGAGAGTAGAGTGGGAAAATACGTTCTACACCGACACCGTTTGATACTTTACGTACAGTAATCATTGCACCTGCTTCTGTGCCGTGTTTTCGGGCCAATACGAGACCTTCAAACGCTTGTAAACGAACCTTACCTTTTTCTTGAATTTTGTTCCACACACGGATAGTGTCCCCCGCTTTGATATCGAGTTTTGCCCGTTCCTTTGTGTTTACTGGAGAATATACTGTTGCTGTCATAATAGCGAAACTTTATCACAATTTTTAATTATTCGCAAGAAGTAAGACCTTTTCAAAATCTTCTGGCATTGGAGCCTCGAATTTGCGTCGTTCCCCATTAGACATTTCAAGCTCAAGTGAGTGGGCGTGCAAAGCAACACGATTGAAGCCAAGTGCCTTTTCTTTGTTTGATGCGTAGAGATAATCTGACACGATTGCATGATTGATAAACTTCATATGCACGCGAAGTTGGTGTGTGCGTCCAGTCATTGGATACAGTTCTACGTATGAATACCGATGATCGAGTGGTGGTTGTTGCGTTTCGTATTCATCAGCGGCCAAATCAGAAAAACGAGCGAGTGTTCGGTAGCGAGTTGTTGCTTCACGCAATTCTCCACGTGCTCCCCGTCCAGCATTCCACATACGAATATCGCCGACACTTCGGCCGATTGGTGCATTGATAAGCCCAATATCTTCTTTGAGGAATCCGTAGACAAATGCGCGGTAGATTTTGCGAATTGTGTGATTTTTGAATTGTCTTTTTACAAACAAGAAAGTTGGTTGGTTTTTGACCAAGACCATAACTCCAGAAGTTTCTTTGTCGAGACGGTGCACGATGCCTGGTTTTTGGATCGTGATATTTTCACCCTTGTGAATGATTTCAATCGGCTCACCTACGTCTTTACAATCTGGGTATTGAGACACGAACCAGTCACAAAGTGTGTATTCATCACTCTTTCCGTCTGGGTGAACCATCAAACCTGCAGGTTTGTTGATTACCACAATATTGTCGTCTTCGAATATAACTGTCGGGACGAGCTTTTTGACACCAGTGTCTTCCATTGGCAAGACTATACCACATATCTTGAGTTTTCGTAAAAATAGTGTATGATTGTTTTATTGCCCTTATATGAATCGGGCGATTAGCTCAGTTGGTAGAGCAGCGCTTTTACACAGCGAAGGTCAGAGGTTC